>JBDHHL010000106.1:0-21813 GCA_039589375.1 Gemmatimonadota bacterium
TCGTGATCGCGCCGCGTGACGTTCCCAGCACTTGCACGAAGGCACCCGAGATGGGCGCCCCGGTTTCGGCCTCGACCACACGGCCCTGAATCTTGCCGGAGGCCTGGGCAAGGGCGGAGGATGCGGCGAACACCGTAACCAACGCCGCTACGCCACAGCCTCTTACGAGTCGTCCAAGCATACTCCCTCCTTCTAGCAGCGGAGTAACCTCACAGAACGGCCGCGCACCAGCGACTGGCGTCGGTGGCGGCTCGACTGGATCGTGTACCACTTTCCCGTCGGACTATCAGATCTATGGAGAAGATTACAGCAAGCCGAAGCGACGAAACGATGTAGACTACCATCGCACGTGCACAAACCGCAGCAACCGCCTTCAATGGCGACCACCGCCCCGGCAGCGGGGCTGTCGAAAAGGATTTATGGCTGTCCTCGAACAAAGCAGACTTTCCTAAGCCGACCTCCACTGTGGCTGCTATCTCAGCAGCTTCACTCGCGCGTCCCACATCCTGGACGGCGTGCACCAAAGCGATTATGGGCCTAAGACGAAAGGCGAAAGCTCACCGGCCACGCTAGCCCAGCAAACTCGAGTCAACCATGCCTGCCCGGAATACTCAGTTCCGAGTACTGATAGTCTGCTTTTTTAGGTCTCTTTCCCGCTTGAAGAAAAAAGGTATGACCTGCGTACGATGTTTGTCAAGGGCCGTCAAACACGAGCCGCGAAACCGGACATATACCGCTGCGGGCTGGGGGCGGTGGCGTTCCCCTTGGGACATTCGACGCTTGACTTCTCGGTGTGCTTCCCGACTCGGACTGCAACGTCGACGAGTCACCGCCTTAGCGAATCTTGCGAACCGGCACCCGGCGATAGAGCGGCTCGATTCCATATTCCCCTGCCGCCCAGAGTGCCAGAATCACGCTGACGGCCGAGAGCGTCCGCTTCTCATCGCTCTGGCGTATCACCAGGCCGTAGGTCTCGGCGACGAAGCGCATGCGTTCCAACACGCGTCCGGCGGCGTCACGGTCCACCTTGCCGTGCCAGGTTTCCAGTTGACCAAGAATCATCCCGGAGTGCCGCCGGAGCAACTCACCGAGGGAAAGCGATCTTCCGCCCTGTCTCTCATGATTGCCACAGACCGCGATGAGATCCTCGACATAGACGTCCCACAGTTGGGCAAGGCCCTGGTTGTCGGGCTGAAGCAGGTGGTGGGCACGCTCTAGCGAGAAGCGCGCCCTTGTGGGGGTCTCTTCCTCCTGGTAGACCCACAAATCGCGGAGCCGCGGCAAATCGACGACGACGATCACCTCCGGTTTCTCGCTATCCAGAAGGATATACTGTCCCTTCTCCTCGTGGACGGCGGTCACCCAGTGATCCCATTGATCGACGCACAGCAGACACGGGATGCCCCGGCGGAGGAATTTGCTGAGCTCCTCGCGCGCCGCCTCAGGCTCATGCTTCCGGATCGTGAGGAGCTCACAACCGAAATGGCGTGCCGCACCCTCGAGTTGAGCCTCGTCGGTGCCATCGTGGTTCGTGCCGGCCAGCCTGCCAATCTCCCATTCCGACGCGAGCACCCCACGCATCAGAAGTGCGTGTTTGAGCGCGAACGGCCCGCACTCCCATTTGCCGGGCTGTTTGTATATCCCCATCCGTTCCTGCTGTTCGAGTTGCCGTGAAACTATGGCGACCGGGTCAAGTGGAGAAGATGTGCGGGCTATCTGGCGTATTCGGCGGCCCCGGGAAGCCAGGTTTTGGACCGGACTGGCGGATGCTATTATACGGCTCCCAACCGCACAGCCCAATCAGGAGCCAGCATGGAACAGATCATTTACTTGGACAACGCCGCCACCAGCTTCCCCAAACCGGACATCGTCCACGACACGGTTCGAGACTTCTACAGTGCGAGCGGCGTCAACCCGGGGCGCACCGGTTGCGACCTCGCCTTGAATGCCGAGCAGATGATCCATGGTACGCGCACGCGTCTATCGACGTTCTTCAACAAGAGCCTCGCCGACGCAGGCGAGTCGAAGGATCCGAATCGGCTCGTCTTCACGATGAACGCCACCATGAGCCTCAATCTCATCATCAATGGCATGATCGGTCCGGGCGACCACGTCGTGACCACGATGCTCGAGCACAACTCCGTCATCCGGCCGGTCAATCACAAGGTGAAGGAAGGAGCAGAGGCCACGTTTGTCGTGCCGGACGGTGAGGGATACCTGGACCCTGAAGAGATCCGCAAAGCAATCAAAGGGAACACCACGGTCGTTATCGTCAACCACGGCTCGAACGTAACGGGCGTCGTGCAGGACCTCGAGGCCATCGGGGCTGTGTGCAGGGAAGAAGGGGTGCCGCTGGCGGTCGATGCCGCTCAGACGGCCGGCGTACTGCCGATCGATATGGCCAAGTGGAATATCTCGTTCCTATCGTTCACCGGCCACAAGGGCTTGCTCGCGCCCACCGGGACGGGCGGGATTTGTGTGGCGGACCATGCGGAGATCAGGGGCACCATCTACGGTGGCACCGGTGTACGCAGCGCTTTCCCTTACCACCTCGAAGAGTACCCATACCGGCTCGAAGCCGGCACGCTGAACCTGGCAGGTATCGCCGGTCTTTCTGCGGGCCTCGACTGGATAGAGGAGCGGGGTATCGAGAGCATCCACAAGCACGAGATCGGACTGCTCGGCATGCTCCAGGAAGGCCTCTCCGAGATCGAAGGCGTGACGATCTGGGGAACGAGGAGTCTGGAGAACCGTGTGGCGACTCTGTCGATGACGGTCGCGAACTACGACGCTTCAGATATCGGGACCCTCCTAGACGTGGATTACAACGTCCAGACTCGCACGGGCCTGCACTGCGCTCCGCTCATCCACGAGCACCACGGCACGACTCCGCGCGGTACGGTTCGCTTCTCCACCGGACCGTTCAATAGCGAGGATCAGATCGAGGCCGCGATCAGAGCGGTCGCCAATATCGCAGCCGACCGCGCCGTGGTGAGCACCTGACGACGATCGACGATACCTCCATCACGTCGCGACTGGCCTGACCATGAAGAACGCCAACGAGCAGCGACTTGCCGAACTAAGCCAGGCGTTGAAGGCGCGGCCACGCGTCTCGCTCGCGAATTTACCCACGCCTCTGGAACCATGTCCGGGTCTGACCCGTGAGCTCGGCGGACCTCAGATCTGGGTGAAGCGAGACGACCTCACCGGTCTGGCCACGGGTGGCAACAAGACGCGCATGTTCGAGTACGTGCTCGGTAAGGCGGTTGACGCGGGAGCGGACACGGTGGTGGCCGGCGCCGCGGTTCAGTCGAACTACTGCCGGCAACTGGCGGCCGCCTGTGCCAAGCTTGGCCTGGAATGCCACCTAATCCTCCGCAAGGTGCGCGGCGAAAAGGACGATGAGATCCAGGGCGGCCTGCTGCTGGACCTGTTGCTGGGCGCAAAGATTGAAATGGTCGAAGGAATCGACTGGGTAGAGCACGGGGAGCGCGTCCGGCAGCGCGCGGCAGAGCTCGAGGCGCAAGGCAAGAGAGTGCACATCGGACGTTGCGGTGACGAGTCGCGCCTGGGCAAGTATGCCGTCGCCTACGCGGACGCGTTCGTCGAACTGGTGGAACAGGCCGAGAAGCTCGAACTGACGATAGATGAGATCTGGATGAGCTCGTCGGACGCCACACAGGCCGGCCTGGCGATGGCGGCGAAGCATTGCGAGTCGCCGGTCCGCCTGGTCGGCCTACCTGCCCTCGGCAAACCGATCGCGCCGGGCTGGACCTTTCCCGAGTGTATCTCGTCGTTCGGAAACGAGTGCGCTGAAATCCTCGGACTACCCACACGACTCGTACCCGACGACATCACCAGCATCCTCGACTACGTCGGCCCGGGGTACGGCGCGCTCACCGACGCGGCGCGAGAAGCCATGCAACTGGCCGGGCGATGCGAAGGTCTACTACTCGACCCGGTCTATACGGCAAAAGCCATGGCGGGCTTGGTCGATCACGCTAGACGCGGCTTGATCGCGCGGGATAGCACGATCGTGTTTCTCCACACTGGCGGACTGCCGGCTTTGTTTGCGTACGCAGATTCGCTTGGACTGGAGGAACTGCTGGCTTAGGTGAGGATGCGCCGGGCCTCCTCTCGCCTACTGCCCGCTGTACCAGAAGACGGACTTGCCTAAGGTCCTTCCCGAGAACATGAACCCTTCGCTGTCCTTGCCGACCGTGCCCCCCGCACCGTGAGCCGAACCGTACTGCTGTCCGGCTGCTGCCTGCATGGCCACGGCGAGGTTAGCGATCGCCATGCCGCCTTCGACGCCGAGATTGCCCTGAGCGTCGAGCCAATAACGGCCGGGAATCGCGACTCCGAAGATCTGCTGCAGAGCCATCTGGTCCTGGACGTGGATCTCGCGCCCGTTGATGAAGATCCCTGTTCCGCCGCCCGAGATGTCCGCCGGCATGGGGCCCGGAAGATCGAGCCCCGGGAAGATGAAGCCCAGAGTCGGTCCGCCCTCGACGCCCCACGCGCCGCATTTCGCGTCGTACCAGTAGCGACCGTCCATTAGCAGCGTCTTGTACTGGACTTCCATCTGCTGGACGCGCTCGCTCGGCAGCTTCACGCGGTTGATGTAGAATTCTCTCTCGGTGGCAGCGCCCGGCGCCCAGGTCTCGACAGCCGCCGGCGCGGCCTCCGCCTGCCCACCGGCCTGCCGCGCGAAGATCAACGTCTCGGCGTAGTCGTAGAGAGGATTGCCCATGTAGTCGAACGGGAAGAGCTTCAGGTACAGATGTCCATCATCATCACCAAGCTGGGCCACGAATCCGTACGTCTCGCCGGTAGTGGTCGAAGCCGTTCCACTGATCCCGGGATCTTCCCGGTCGCCCTGGATGCTTACCGCCATCCCGCCACCCGTCATCTGGCCCTGCACGGCCCCGGATGCGTCCTGCTGCAACGCGAGGGTGACGATTCCCATCTCGCCGCTGATGGTGTACGTCCCGGTGAACTCCTGGGCCCGAACCGTGCTCGCTGTTACCAAGAGCCCGATCAGGACGATAGCGCCGCAACACTCTCTAGCGCTCATGGCCGATCCCTCCTTCGTGATGCCGCTGTCTTCAGCCATGATTGGCTGTCGGCGGCGCGACTGTCAAGCTCTTGTTAGATCTTCAGGTCCGGTCAAATCGCAGGTTCTTGACTCGACCCGCGTCGAGGCCGAACCCCTCGATCGCACCCGCTGCGTCGCGGCGGAAACGTAGGGTCACACCAAACGCCGGTACCGTGAACACGTCCGCGATCGCCGGCTGCAGTCCTACCTGTTGTTCAAATGCTGTCTCGAGCATCAGCCGACCCTCCGAGACCTGTAAGTTGTAACTCGTGTCCAACTCCTTGGAGTCATACTGACCGGCGTATACGGTCAAATCCTCAGAAGACAGCGCTACCGGCTCGTAGGCTTCATAGACCGAAGGCATTCCGCCGTCGACGACGACGATCATGCGTTCCGGTCTCGCCCCTGCTGGCTCGAACGAGACCTCGACATCCGCGCCCACGTTCAGCATGACGAAGCGGTCGCCATCCTGTGGCCCGAGCTCGCTTTCGTTCCCAGGGGCGCGCTGATACATCAGCTTGCCATCACTGACAAAGATACGCCGAGAAGAACTGTTGGCGCTGTTCCAGTAGTGGCCCGTGACCCGTCGCAGTTGGTCCTCGGAAACCGTGACGACGGAGCGTTCCACGCCTCCCCGACCGGCGGCGGCTTCCGGTGCAAGCTGGCCGGCCAAATAGAGGTCGGCGACATGCCTGGCGAGCCCGCTGGCGTTGGCGTTGCCCACGTTGCACAGGCAGACGACGGAGAACCGCTGCTCGGGAAACCGTATCAACTCCGCGCGGAAGCCGCCCCAAGCCCCGCCGTGACTGACAGACGGCAGGCCCCGATACTCGGTGATCCCGAGCCCGAACGCGTAGGTCAGCGTGTCGCCGCTATCCAAGACGCCTCGCGTGTGCATCTGCCGCAAGAATTCCGGACCGCCGACGACGGCGTCGTAGAAGTTGTGGTCCCAAAGCAGCAGATCCTCAACGCTCGTATAGACCTGACCATCACCACCCAACTCGAAGTTGAAGTAGTGATCGATTCTGAACCCGCCCTCGCCGTCCGGGGCGTATCCCGTGGCCCGGTGCTTGACGACGCGAAATCGATCTTCGTACACGAAGGTGTGCTTCATGCCCAGCGGCCCGAACACTTCCCTCTCGAGGAACTCGCCGATTGACAGCCCGCTGACGCGCCGGATAATCACGGCGAGTAGCAGATAACCTGAATTGCTGTAGAGGTGATCGGTATTCGGCTGGGAGTTCAGCTCGCGCTGCCTGGCCAGAAGCTCGACTCCGTCATCCTCTTGGAACACGTTCTCGAACGACATCCCGACAGGCGCATGAGCGTCAGGTAGTCCCGAACGCCGCTGGTATGATGAATCAGGTGGCGGATAGTGACGGTCTCGTCGTACTCGGGCAGTTCCGGAATGAAATCGCGCACGTCCTGGTCCAGCGACAGTTCGCCCCGTTGGGCAAGTAAGACGATGACCGCGGCCGTAAACTGCTTGGATGTGGAGCCTATATCGAAGATGGTCGTGGAACTTATCGGCACATCGTGATCGAGGTTCGCATACCCGTAGCCGCGAGTGAAGAGGAGTGCGCCGTCCCGGATGACGCCGAGCGCGCATCCCGGGCCGTCCTCGAACGCGGCGAAGATCTCGTCGATCTCGGCTTCGGTCGGATCGGACGATGCCTGCTGAGCACGCAACGCGCCGGAAGTCCAAACACTCAGGCAAGTCAGCAGGCAACTGACGGCTACAGTGATGCGCTTCATAGCGGAACTCCTTATCAAGGCAACGCCGTCGCTGGGACCCCGCGCCCCTACACCCATCTAGACCTCAGGCCTTCCGCAGCACCCTCCCTGGCCGCGCTCCGGTGTGTTGTCCGTTCTCGACAACTATCTCACCGTTCACCACCACGTAGTTGATGCCGCTCGCATACTGGTGTGGATCGTCGAAAGTTGCCTCATCTTTGACAGTGTCCGCGCCGAACACCACCAGGTCGGCCTTCTTGCCTCGAGCGATGCGGCCCCGGTCGGTGATGCCGGCTCGGTCGGCGGGCATCGCGGTCATCTTTCGCACGGCGGTGGGGAGGTCGAAGATCTCCCGCTCACGACAGTAGTGCGCGAGCACTCGCGGACAGGCCCCATAGTATCGTGGGTGCGGTCTCGTCTCAGCCGCCTTGCCGGTGGGTGCAATACTCCTTCCGTCTGTGCCGACCATGACCAGTGGGTGAGACAAGACCATCTCGACATTTTCCGGGCTCATGCCGTGACCGATCATACTTACGGTGCCCTTCTCCTCCACCAACAGCCTCAGCGCGGCATCGCCCGGCTCCATTCCCCAGGCCTCTCCCACTTCAGCGACGCTCTTTCCGACGAAGTGCCGGTTCCCTTCCGTCTTAGTGCTGGATATGACGATTAGGCTGAACTCGCCGGGGTCTCCCGCAACAGATGTGATGACTTCGTTCCTGATGCGCTCTCGGTCGTCAGGGTCGTTCAAGCGCCCAGCAAGGCTGTCCCATCCCCCCTCGAGCGCCCATGGCGGCAGAAAGATCGTGAGGCTGGTCGAGTAGGCGGTGTAAGGATAGGCATCCGCCATCACATCCACGCCGTCGCGGCGCGCCGATTCGATGAGATCCAGCGCAGCCCGCTGCTTCGACCAGTTGGGCCCGCCCGCTGCCTTCAGGTGCGATATCTGCACCGGTAAGCGGGCTTCCCTGCCGATTTGGATGGCCTCATGTATCGCGGATAGTAGGCCCGATTCCTCGTTCCGGATATGTGACGCGTAGAATCCACCTCGCCGCGCTATCACACGCGCAAGCGTTATGATCTCTTCCGTCGGGGTGAACGTACCTGGTGTGTATTCCAGTCCCGTCGAGAGGCCGAACGCTCCTTCATCCATTCCCTCCTCGATCGACCGCACCACGCTCGCCATCTCTGACTCGGTGAGGAGCCTGTTCTCCAACCCGGACACGTTTCGCCTCATCGAACCGTGACCCAGGAGAAACGCCTGATTGACCGAGATGCCGATTTGCTCCAGAGTGTCGAAATACGACGCGACGCTCGTCCACTCCACCGGGGCTCCGGTCTCTTCCTCCAGATCCGTGCGCCGGATATCGGCGTCCACACCCTCGAGCGGCGCCGCCGAGAAACCACATTGGCCCGTGACCTCGGTGGTGATACCCTGTCGGCTCCTGCTGTCTGCGGTGGGGTAGGCGAATATGCTGCCATCAGAGTGCGAGTGGATATCGATGAAGCCGGGTGAGACATGGAGACCCGAGGCATCCAGTACCCGCGATCCCCGCGCAGGATCGATCGATCCGATTGCAGCGATCACATCCCCAACGATGCCCAAGTCGCCCTGCCACATGGGGCCCCCGGTTCCGTCCAGGATGGTGCCGTTTCGGATAACGAGATCGAATTCTTGCACGATTCGAACTCGAACGCCCGGAAGCGAAACTGCGCATAGAGCGGCCGAGCTACTCTTCAAAAAATCGCGGCGGGAGAATTTGCGGGCCATTCCGTGCACTCCTTCGGTATGGTCAATCGGGATCGAGTGTCGCAAGTGAAACTGCCCCGTCGCACCTCGTCACGCTAGGGAGCGGCGAGCGAGGCCAGCCGAGTTGGGTAGGCTCCACTGGGTGCGACTCGCTCAGTACCCGTCCCGATTGTCGTGCTAGCCGACTCTGGTTAGTGTAACGGCACGCCCGACAAACGGTTCCGGCGTATCGCTCTTGTCAGGAGTTTCGAATGGCCATCCTCGTACTCTCTGGCAGCCTCATGCGGTGATGTTGTGCTGATCCATAGCCCGAGAGGAGCGTCCGATGGTAGCCTTCAGGCGGGCCTCACTGACCATCCTATGCCTGATACTTTGCACCTCCGCTCTGGCCGCGCAGGTCCAAGTGCCCACGCAGGAGGAGTTCTTCGAGATCGTGCGGACGCAGGGTGTAGCGGAAGCGGTCGAGCTATTTCACAGCCTGCGGCAGCAGCACCCCGATGCTGTGATCTTCGGCGAGTACCCGATGAACAACCAGGGCCTCCGATACTTGTACGGGGGTCGAGTTGAAGAGGCTATCGAGCTTCTCGACCTCAACGTCATCGCCTATCCCGACGCTTACAACACGTGGGACAGCCTGGCCGAGGCGTACATGATTCACGGTGACCTCGATACCGCAATAGAGCACTACCGGAAATCGGTCGAGTTGAACCCCGATAACATCCGCGGTGTCAGGTACATCTACCTCCTTCAGCACTACACGAAGCACGAGTACCGCATCCCGATGCGGGATGGCGTGGAGCTGTTCACGCAGGTCTACATACCCAAAGACCGGAGCGAGGACTACCCCATCCTCATCAGGCGCACCCCCTATTCGGTCGGCTATTACGGACCGACGTATTTTCACCAGCGCTTGGGCCCGAACGACCTCTATCCAAAGGAAGGGTTCATCTTCGTCCTTCAGGATGTTCGTGGGACATTCCAATCGGAAGGCGATTTTGTCGTGATGCGGCCGCACAAGCCTCAGAAGCGGCCATCTCAGGATACGGACGAAAGCTCCGACACCTACGACACCATCGAGTGGCTACTGGAGAACGTACCGAACCACAACGGGCGGGTCGGGTTGTACGGCGTTTCGTACTCGGGTTTCCAGACGGTGATGGGAATGATCGAGGCACACCCGGCGCTCAAAGCTGCTTCGCCTCAGGCCTCGCCCGCCGACATGTGGATGGGGGACGATTTCCACCACAACGGCGCCCTCCGCCTCATGTACACCTTCGATTGGCTGGTGAACAGCGCTCAAACGAGAACAGCCCTCACAACGGCCTTCACTCGCTTCGACTACGGTACGCCCGACGGTTACCAGTTCTTCTTCGATCTCGGCCCGTTGCCGAACGTTGACAGGAGGTATTTCCAAGGCAGAGTCCCGACCTGGAACGAGTACATGGAGCATGGAGACTACGACGAGTACTGGAAGAGACAGAACGTCTTGCCCCACCTCGAGAACGTCACCCTCCCGGTGCTCCACGTTGCGGGCTGGTTCGACGCGGAGGACTTTCGCGGGCCCACGCAGATCTATTACACGGTGGAAGAGAAGAACCCCGATAACAATAGCACGATCGTGATTGGCCCCTGGAGGCACGGGGGCTGGGCATCGATGGACGGCGACGCGCTCGGCGAGATCAACTTCGAGCAGAAGACCGGCGTCTACTTCCGTCAGAACGTCGAGTTCCCCTTCTTCAACTATTACCTCAAAGGCGAGGGAACTCTCGATCTACCGGAGGCACTGGTCTTCGAGACCGGCACAAACGAATGGAGATCGTACGGCCACTGGCCTCCCGCGGAGACGACCCAGCAGTCGCTCTACCTCCACGCGCATGGCGGACTTTCGTTCGAACCGCCGTCCGGCGACGCAGAGGACGCCTACGACTCCTACGTCAGCAATCCAGACAAGCCTGTACCGTGGTCGACGGCGATCCAGACGAGGCAGGGCCATGTCTGGATGATTTCGGACCAACGATTCGCAGCGCGTAGGCCAGATGTCTTGGTGTATCAATCCGACGCCCTGAATGAGGACGTCACAATCACCGGCCCGGTGGTAGCCGATCTGTTCGTGTCCACGACCGGAACCGATGCCGACTGGATCGTCAAGTTGATCGACGTGTACCCGGATACGACGTCAGAACGAGGCGCAAGTTCGAACATGCGGATGGGTGGATTTCAAATGTTGCTGGCCGGTGAGGTATTCAGAAGCAAGTACCGGAACAGCTTCGAGCGCCCCGAGCCGCTGGTGCCGAGCCAGGTGACGGAGATCGCCTTCGATCTGGGAGATCGGAGCCACACGTTCAAGAAGGGCCACAGGATCATGGTTCAGGTTCAGAGCACCTGGTTCCCCGTTATCGACCGCAACCCGCAGCGCTTCGTGGACATCTACCACGCAACCGAGGAGGATTACCAGAGCGCGGAGCATACGGTCCATCGCTCGGCGCAGCTCCCTTCTCGCATCAAGGTCCGTGTACTGGAATGAAGTCGCCACCGAGCACTACGGTTTCACGCTGGCTGCGTTGGACTATCTTCTCGGCGCTCGCCGTCCTGCTCGTCTACCTGATCGCATGCATCGCGCTCGATGCAGCCGAGCCGGACGTCGCGTTTACCGATGTGCTAGCGGAATCTCTCGAACGATCGCTTCCAGCCGAGTTCCTGTGGGGTACGGCCACCTCGGCCCATCAGGTAGAGGGCGGCAACAGCTGGAACGACTGGGCACGCTTCGAGTTGGAGCCCGGGCGAGTCAAGGCCGGCGCGAGGAGCGGCGTTGCGGTGGATCACTGGAACCGGGTGGCCGAGGACGTCTCGCTCATGCAGGCGATAGGCGCCAACGCGTATCGCTTCTCGATCGAGTGGAGCCGGGTTGAACCCCGGGAGGGTGACTGGGACGAAGCCGCCTGGTCTCACTACCAGGACGAGGTGGCCCAGCTCCGTGCCGCCGGCGTAGTTCCCATGGTCACGCTGCTCCACTTCACGCTCCCGGCCTGGTTGGCCGAGCGCGGCGGGCTGACGGCCGCCGACTTCCCAGCCAGCTTCGCACGTTTCGCCGGCGAGGCAGCGCGACGCTTGGGACCACAAGTCGACCTCTGGTGCACGCTCAATGAACCGAACGTGCAGATGTATCAGGGCTATGTCGAAGGCGTGTGGCCGCCCGCACTTCGAGACACCGAACTGGCGGCACAGGCTTTCGCCGGCCTCGTGCGGGCGCACGCGGCAGCCGCGGCGGCGCTCCGGAAGGCCGATCCGGGAACACAAATTGGCGCTGCAATCAACATGATCGTGTTCGATCCGTCGTCGCGTTGGTCGCTACCCGATTGGATAGCCGCTCGCGAAGCCGACGCCGGCTTCAACTGGGCCTTCTACGACTCGATCGAGCGTGGCCGCATACACCTCAGCCTCGTGGGCTTCCCAAAGCTGGACGAGCCGCTGGAGGGACTCGCGGGCTCCGCCGATTACCTGGGACTGAACTACTATCGCCGAAACATGGTGCGATTCACGCTCGGGGCTCCGGGGCTGGTGACGATCCTGCCGGGGCCCGGACAGCTCAGCGACACGGGCGTGGAGGTCTATCCGGAAGGTCTGCTTCGTCTACTGCGCCGGGCCTGGAAGCGGTACCGATTGCCAATCTATGTCACCGAGAACGGTGTAGCCGATTCAGTGGGAACGCTGCGTCCGGGCTATCTTCTGTAGCACGAGCGCTCGATGAAGAGATCCCGGTACGAGGCTACTTCCACTGGTCGCTGCTCGACAACTTCGAGTGGACCGAAGGGTTCGGTCCTCGCTTCGGCCTATACCGCGTCGACTACGAGACGTTCGAGCGGGCCTTGACCCCGGGCAGCGAGGAGTTCGCGCGACTGGCCCCGTGACCGAGGCGGTATCCTCCTGACAAGACAGACCCTCATCTCTACTGGCAGTATGAGAAACGGGCAGCCGGTGGTTGACGGGGGCAGGCTTTGAATTCGAAATTCGATATTCAAAACCCGCACCCTAAAACGTCTTCACTTCCACGCCCAAACCATGGGGATAGACAACCGATCGCAAGCCCTCATCGTGCGTCTTCGCCATCTTCAGGGCTTCGCCCACTCCGTCCAGTCCGAAGCGATGCGTGATCAGGTCCTCGACCTCCAGTTCGCCGCTGGCGATCAGATCGAGCGCCTCGCGCGTATCGACCGGTCCGGCCGAGTAGCTGTGCGTGATCGTGACTTCTTTGAAATAGAGGTCGTGCGGCCGGTATGCCACGGTCGCTTCCGGGGGCGTGGGCGTGAACACCATGACGTTTGCGCCCGGCGCCGCGTGGGCCAGGCTGTGCTCGATCGCCTCGGTCGAGCCCGGACCGACGACGATCTTCTCCGCTCCCCAGCCGTCGGTCGCTTCCTGGAAGCGATCCTCGAAGTCCGGGGACGTAGGGTCGAGCACGTGGTCGGCGCCAGCCTTGACGGCGAATTCCCGACGTACTTCGACCGGGTCGGTGACGATGATGGGCTCGGCACCGTAGTAGCGCGCCAACCGGGTATTGATCAGCCCCATCGGCCCGGCGCCGATTACCCAGAGGCTGTTACCGGGCAGAATCTCCATCTTGTTGAACGCCCGAATACTGCACGCCACCGGCTCGATGAAGGCCCCCGCCTCATCGGAGACGCCGTCCGGCAGCTTGAGGACATCGAGGCGAACGGTCTGCGCCGAAACCCTCACAAACTCGGCGAACGCGCCCGGCTCGAGCCCCGTCTCTCGAAACCTCGGGCACGAGGTGAACATCCCGCGCTGGCAGGCACGACACTGCATGCACGGCACGTGATGATGGAAGAAGACCCGATCACCGACCTCTAGGTCCTCGACCTGAGGTGTCACCTCGTGTACGATGCCGACCGGTTCGTGCCCCAGCACAACGGGCACTTTGCGGCTCACATACCATTCCATCGCATCGCTAGAGCAGACTCCGCAAACGATGACCTGGACACGGATATCGCCGGGTTCCAACGGCGGTAGATGCACCTCTTCCACCCTGACGTCATCGAACGCGTAGGCGCACGCCGCTCGAGTGGTGGTGGGCTGTTTCTCTCGATTCATGGGTCTATCGCGACCTTTAGGGCTTCACGAAGGCGCATCCGCTCGAATGCAGCCGGCAGCTCGTCAAGCGCCATCCTCTGCGTGACAAGCGCCTCCAGCTTGAACCTGCCCGCACAAATGAGATCCCAGGCACGTCGAACGCTGTCCGGTGTGTAGTGGAAGCCGCCTCTCAAAGTGATCTCGTCGTAGTGAATCCTCTCTGTGTCGAGCGTAACGCCGACGCCAACCTCGCAGCCGCCGAACAGGAGCACCTCACCGCCTCTGCGGGCGAAGCTCACCGCCTGCACCCAAGCCTCCGGTCGGCCGACGCACTCCACGACCGTGTCCGCGCCGAGACCATCGGTGATCGCTCGCACGGCGCTCTGAGCATCGGTCTTGCCCGCGTCTATTACGACATCAGCGCCGAGTCGATGTGCGACAGCGAGCCGCGCCGCATGCCGACCGACGAGCACGGTCCGTCCGGCGCCGCGCAAACCGGCGACTTGAAGGAAAAGAAGCGAGATGGGGCCGTCGCCGATGAATACGACGGTACGTTCGCCGCTCAGGTGAACTAGATCTGCCCCATGGACCGTGCACGCCAACGGCTCGAGGAAGGCCGCACGGAGATCGGAGACAGAGTCGGGTATGCGGAACGTGTTTCTGTTTACTACATGGCGAGGAACAAGGACGTACTCGCCGTAGGCGCCTAGCGCCATGTGGTCAAAGAGATGCAGACACAGGTTCTCTTCGCCGCGGAGACAATACGCGCAGTCACCGCACGGCGCCGTCGGCGTGGCGACGATGCGGTCGCCCGGCCGGAAGCCATGAACGCCTCCACCGACCGACTCGACGGTGCCGGCCCATTCATGCCCGAGCAGGCCGGGGACCTTCAACCGCGCATGCCCGCGATCAAACGTCTTCAGATCAGTACCGCACGTGAGCGCGATATCGACACGTGCGAGGACCTCACCATCGGCGAGCGCAGGAATCTGTGTCGTCTCTAATCTGAGCTCGCCCGGGCGAACCAGATGAAAGACCCACATGGTCTTCTCGGTCGGCATGCGCCCCGCCTCAGCCGGACTCTCTGATCCGTTCAACATACCGGCGCAACCTACTCACGGACTATGGCGGTCGAAAGGTGACCGGCGACGTTTGACACGGCGACAGAGTCAGATCGGAGCGCGGCGGCAAACCTTGCGTGGACACCTGGTTGGCACGAAACTCGGACCTTCCGCCATACGGCGGTAATGTCGGAGCTGCAGGCTCCGCTTCTACGGCAACAGGCTGCGATGGCTCACATACCGGACGGCTTCCTCTCGGCGACCGTATCCGCCACGACACTCGCTTCGGCGGCGGTCGTGACGGCGTACGCCGCGCGGCGCGGCGGGGACGGCCTCGACGAACGAGCCGGACCGACGCTGGGACTCGCCACCGCCGCCGTATTCGCTGCCCAGACCGTGAATTTCCCGGTGGCGGCCGGCACCAGCGGTCACCTGCTGGGGGGTGTCCTGGTGGCGATCATCTTCGGCCCCTGGGCCGGTTTCCTGGTGATGACGGCCGTCATCATAGTGCAGGCGCTGATCTTCGCCGACGGCGGGCTGACGGCGCTTGGGGCCAACGTCCTGAACATTGGGGGGATGGGGACTCTGGTCGGCTACGCCATCTACCGAACGCTCGTCGGGCTCGCCGGCGACGGCGAGCGGCGGCGTGGGCTGGCGGCCGCAGCGGCCGCTTACGTGGCAACGGTTCTCACCGGCGTCGCCGCTGGTCTCGAGCTCGGCCTCAGCGGCATCGCCCCCACCCGGATCGCCGTCGGCGCTATGGCCGGTGTGCACGCGATCATAGCGTTCGCCGAAGGGACGATTACCGGCCTGATCGTCTGGAGCCTGGCGCGTAAACGGCCGGATCTCGTGTACGGACGTCGCGCGGCGGCTCGCGCCGGCCCTTCACGGGTCGCGGTGCTGGCCGGGCTGGGAGGGCTGGCGATAGTCGCCGGGCTGCTATCGCTCGTTGCCTCCGCGGCGCCGGACAGCCTCGAGCGCGTCGCTTCCGACCTGGGATTCGCCGATGCCGCGACGGCGTTCGAAGCCGCGCCCTTCGCCGACTACCGCGCCTGGTTGCCCGGCATCGCCGGTACGCTCGTAGCGCTCGTCCTCGGCATCGCTTTAGTCTTCGCCGGCGTGGCTGCAATGATCAGAGCGATTGCTCTGACACGCAGGACAAGTGAGGGCTGATGGGATTCGCGCACCTCGATCGGTACGCGGACCGTGCCTCCTGGCTCAACAGCCGCACGACGCCGACGCAACGCCTCTGGATCGCTATAGTCGCCGCCTTCGCCGCGGGCCTGATGCCGCCAGGCGCCTGGCGCGCCCTCGCTGTCCTAACCGTCGTTGTCGTGGCGGGTGCGGTCGCGGCCCGGGTACCGGCTGGTACGCTGGCTCGGAGGCTCGTTCACGCGCTCCCGTTCTTCTTGCTACCTGCACTGGCCTTACCGTTCAGCGTGCCGGGCCCGACCGTGCTCGAGCTTGGCCCGTTCCGGGCCAGCGGGCCTGGCCTGGTGAAGTGCGCCGAGATCGTCGTCCGGGCGACGCTGGCCGTGACCGCCGTGACCATCGTCGTGTCGATCACCCGGGCGACCGACCTGCTTAACGCTCTAAATGCGGTGCCGCTCCCGCGCCTGGTGAAGAGCTCGCTGGCACTCGGCTATCGGTACGTCTACGTCCTGAACGACGAGTACGAGCGAACATCGCGAGCCCTGCGGAGTAGGGTCGGCCGCGCCTCGAAGCTCCGCCTCTGGCGGGCGCGGGCGAGCGTGCTGGCAAACCTGTTCTCGCGGGCTCACAACCGCGGCATGCGGATCCACGCCGCCATGCTAAGCCGCGGACATGCAGGGCAATTGCCCACGCTGCAATCCGCCCCCCACATCAGTCCCGCTTGGAGCGCGGCCATCGTGGCCCTGCTCGCCGCCGTCTGGTTGGGTGGTGTCATCGAGGTGATGCGATGAGCGCGAACCCGGCCGCTGTAGCCTGGGACATCGAGATCCGCGGACTCGGCTTCGGCTACCCCGGTGCCCGGACTCCAGCGCTTTCCGACGTGTCCGTCTCCGTCGCTGCCGGCGAGCACGTGGCAATCGTAGGCCCGAACGGTGCGGGCAAGAGCACGCTGCTGCTACACCTCAACGGCATCCTCGAGCCCAGCGCCGGCTCGATCGCCATCGGCGGCATCGAGGTGATTCCCGACAACCTGTCCGAGGTCCGCCGCCGCGTCGGGCTCGTATTTCAGGATCCGGACGACCAACTGTTCATGCCCACGCTACTGGAAGATGTGGCGTTCGGGCCGCTCTGCCACGGCTCTCCGAGCGCCGACGCGGAAGCGCGCGCCCGGCAGGCGCTGGAGAGCGTAGGGCTAAGCCACATCGACGCCCACCGTGCCGCCCATCATCTCAGCGGCGGCGAGAAACGGCGGGCGGCATTGGCAACGGTCCTGAGCATGGATCCCAGCGTCCTCGCGCTGGACGAACCCAGCGCCGCTCTCGACGGCCGTGGTCGCCGGCAGATTGCCGAGATCCTGCGCGCAAGGCCGCAGACTCTCCTGGTGGTCACCCACGATGTCGAGTTCGCGGCGGCGATCTGCTCGCGGATGATCCTGATTGACGAGGGGCGTCTGGTTTTTGACGGAGAGACCGCTGAGGTATTGTCAGACGCTAAGCTGCTGCTCAGCCACGGGCTGGAGCTTGCCTCCTGGCTTCATCAGCCAGCAAAAGAGCGTCGCCCCTGACCGGCCAAGGTCAGGGGCGGCGCTCAGGGACGATAGACCGTCCCGTCAGAGTCAGCGGATACTACATTCCACCGAACAGGAACGCGTAGCCTACCAAGATCTGGATGTTCTTGTTCTTGAGTTCGTACTGGTCGGCTTCCGGCACGTCATTGATGTTGCTCATCCCGAGATTGTAGAGCACATCGAACATGAGCGCACCGGGCCCCACGGCCAGATCGATGCCCCCACCGAAAAAGATGCCGAAGTCGGTGCTCTTCGACTCGACACCTGCCGTCGAGCAGTCGACGTCCACCGAGATGCCGCCTTCCTCACCCGAAAGCTTGCACGACGACTCGAAAGCGATTGCAGGGCCGGCGAACAGCCTAGGCGTCACCGAGCCCTCTGTCGGTATCGTGAGGGTGAACGGGACCAGGAATTCGAAGTAGTCGACTTTCGCTTTGACGTCGACACCCTCCTCCGTGAACTTGCCACCTTTCTGCACGTACTGGCCGTCCAGCTGAAGCCTGAAGTACTTGTGCAGATCGATGCCGAAGAACGCGCCGACCGCAAAGCCGGTCTTCGAATCGGGTTTGACTCCGAAGAGCTCCTGCGTGTCGCCACCGAAGTTCGAGAAACCAAAGCCAACCTTAGCGCCGGCACGCAGGTCCTGCGCGAACGCCTGGCTGGTCGCGAACACCACAACCAACGCTACCGCAGCGAGGATGTGAGTGAACCGCTTCATTTTACTCCCCCTGTTCAGAGTTGCAGTTGGCGGTTGTCTTTCAAGACTGAATCACATCGCAACAAGGACGTTACGAATTTCGCCTTCCGGTTTGTGCTCTCCCGGGGCCATCGGCTGGAGATTCGAATGCTGTGACATAATGGGACATAAACGTCTTAACGTCAACGAGCAGAACCGGTTCCATGGTCGGACACCGCCACCCGCAGAAACGCCGAGCCTGCCTGAACTGAACGGCCGGCTCGTGCCCGTAAATTGCAGGTTAGCTGTACAGTCCTACCCTCCGAAGAAGAAGCGATATCCGGCCAGGATCTGAAGGTTCTTGTTCTTGGCCTTTTCATCCGATGCGTCGTTGATGTTAGAGAGACCGAGGTTGTAGAGGACATCCAAGGTAATCGCCCCGTTGCCCACAGCGATGTCGAGGCCGCCACCGAAGAATACGCCGAAGTCCGTACTCTTCGTCTTGATATCGTCTACGCCTCCGTCGGTCGCCTCGGATACCTGGTCGCAAGCGACGTCGATCGAGGGACTACCTCCGGGCCCCTCGGCCGAGAACCCGCAACTCGCCTCGATCGCGAGGGCAGGACCAGCGTACAAACGCGGCATGATCGGACTATTCTCGATCGGTATCGTCAGCGTGGCGGGCACCATGAACTCGATGTAGTCGAGCTTGAACTTCAAGTCGATGCCATCCTCCGTCTCCTGAGCGCCCTTCTGCACATACTGACCCTCGAACTGGATCATGAAATACTCGTGCAGACCCACGCCGAAGAAGACGCCACCGCTGAACCCGGTCTTCGATTCAGTCCCCTCTACATCGCCGCCGAGATTGGCGAAGCCAACACCGCCTTTGACCCCCGCGCTCAAGCTCTGCGCGAATGCCTGGCTGGTCGCGAAGACCAGGGCTAACGCTACAGCGGTGAGAATGTGAGTGAACCGCTTCATGTTACTCCCCCTCTTAAGTTGCAGTTGGCGGTTGTCTTCAAAACTGCACTACACAACGAGGATGCTACAATACTGCTTTCCGGTCTTGCATTCTCCCGGGGGACCGCATGGTGCGAATATCAAGCGGTTATGAGCGGCAAGCGCGCTAAAGTCAACAGTCAGAACGGGTTCGATGCGTACCGTGCCAAGGCCGCCGATTTCCACGCTTGCCTCCGCGTGAGATTGCCGTTCAAGACGTCACAAAGAGAACACCAGGCCAGCGGAAAGTACCAGGTCGGCCTGGAACTGCGATTCGGTCGTAACCACCCCGCCGAGATCGGGAATATCCGCGGTCAACTTCGCCGAGTACAGGTACACATCGGCGTCACCCCGGATCGACAGGATGCTGGGCAGTTTGACACGCAAGCCGGCGCCGACGGCCCCACCTACCTTCGTCTTGCCTTCATCGATCTCCTTGTAGAAGTCGCCGCTGCGGCCGATGAGCGCGACGCCGCCGTTCACGTGCAGGCCGATCGGGCCCGGCAACAACTTCCAGACCAGGCGAGCATCCGCTACCCACAGCGCGGCGCTCTCCTCACCGGTCGTACCGTCGGCCTTTCCTTCCACATCGCTGAAGGCATACATGAAGTTGCCTTCAACGCCTATGACGCCGAGTCCCAACCCCAGGCGCCCACCTACCGCGAGCCCCTCCTTATGACCGAGGATCACATCGACGCCGTCCACAGCTTCCTTGACGAGATCCTGGAACGGCACGTAGACGCCAACGTAGGGCTCGATCTCGATGGGGATCTGAGCCTTGGCTGGACTTCCGGTCACCAGGACGAGAACTGCCGCGAGCCCGCACAACTTCTTGACCATGCTGAACCTCCGGTTGGACGTAGCTACCGGACAGGCGCGTACTGTTACCAAAAGAGTCGCGAGAGCGGATCGGGGGAAACCTCCTGAAGTACGCGATATGTGCTTAGTAAATATAACGACTCTAACTACTTACACCAGATCAGAGCGACCCGATCCCTTGTACCGAGCCGCCCAGCGATCCAACGGAGGGGGCAGTCCAGCGCAGGGCCTCAGAGCCCGAGCGTGTCCTTATGGGCTTCGTCCAGGGTCATCTCGCTGAACCAAGCGGGGTAGCCAGTCCTAGGCGGCATCATCGCGTCGAGCGCCCCGACCTCTTCCGCGGATAGCTCAACGGCCACAGCACCGAGGTTGTCCTCGAGTTGGCTCATCTTCGACGCCCCGATGATGATGCTCGTCGCGGCCTCCTTGGCGAGCAGCCAGGCGATCGCGACCTGAGCGATGGAACAGTCCTTAGCTGCCGCTATATCGCGCAGCTTGTCCACGACCTCAAAACCTTTCGCCTTGTCTAAGGGCAGAACATCGAAGGTGGCGAGGCGATGGTCGCCCTCCTTCAGATTCTCCGGCGTGTACTTGCCTGAGAGGAAGCCCTGGGCCAGCGGGCTCCACACCATCATGCCGACGCCGTAATGTCGCATCATGGGTATGACGTCGGACTCGACGTCTCGATCGACCAGAGAGTAGTACATCTGGCCGGTGACGAAACGCGCCAGTCCGTTCGCCTTCTGGAACTCGAGCGCGGCTGCCGCCCTCCAGGCCGACCAGTTGGAGAAACCGATGTAGCGAACCTTGCCCGACCTCACCAAATCGTCGAGCGCGACCAGCGTCTCTTCCATTGGGGTGGTCGGATCTTCCTTGTGAGCGATGAACAGATCGATCCAGTCGGTGTCGAGCCGCTTCAAGCATTGATCCACCGACCACAGCGTGTGGCGGCGCGACAGCCCTGCCTGCGTAAGTCCCTCGCCGGCGCGGAAACCGTACTTGGTCGAGATCACCACACCGTCGCGGCGGCCTTTGACGGCGCGACCGAGGATGATCTCGGACTCGCCGCTCGCGTAGGCGTCGGCTGTGTCGAAGAAGTTGACGCCGCGGTCGATGGCAACGGCGACCATCTCTCTGGCCAGCTCCTCGCCGACCTTGAAGACAGCCTCGACCCTCTTGTCCCCCAACGTGAACGTCATGGCTCCGAACGACAGCCGCGAGACCAGCAGCCCCGAATCGCCCATAAGGGTGTACTTCATGTAAGTATCTCCTCGCTCACGTGTTTTCACGCCGATGGTTCATCGGCCGGTTCTCAGTCACGCGCCAAACAGCGCGTCCAGCCGCCGACGCAACTCGTCGCGCACCCAGCGGAACGAGTCCAGAATCTCCTCATCGCTTCCCGTCGCGGCAGCGGGGTCGGGCAAGGGCCAATGGACGCGACAGGCCTCACCCAACCACATCGGGCACACCTCTTCCGCGCAGAGCGTTATCACGGCATCCACATCGTGTCCGCCCGCCTCGCGGATCTCGTCAATTCCAGTAGAGCGATGGCCCGACGCGTCGATCCCGAGCTCTTCGAGTGCCCGAATTGCGAAGGGATTCACTCTCGACGGTTCGGACCCGGCGGAAGAGACCGAAGCGCCTGCAGGCGCCAGGCTTCGAGCGATCCCTTCAGCCATCTGGCTTCGCGCCGAGTTCGCAACACAGAGGAAGAGCGTGTGGCGTGGCTCCAGCGCGCGGAGGAGCCGAGCTTCGAGCAACCACTCCGGCGGCGAGCCGGCTCCGTCCTCGTAGCGGCGACACGCGTAGGCCGGCGGTCCGGCGTACGGCCCAGCCAGGTCTTCCCCGTTGATCCGCACGCTCGGCGAC
>JBDHHL010000107.1:0-19531 GCA_039589375.1 Gemmatimonadota bacterium
GAACGGCATGCCCATCAGGTACATGCCGGGGGCCTCGACGACACCACCGTCGTGCCGGATGCGGCCCTTGCGGTCGAAGACCGGCACGTCGAGCCACGAGTGATCGGGGCGGAACCCGGTGGCCCAGACGATGGTCCGGATCTCACCGTTGGTGAGGTCCATACCAAGCGGCGGCGACGCCTCGACTCGGGTGGGTTCGAAGCGGTGCGGCGGACCGACTTCCCCGTTGAATGATCGCTCGGCCGCCCACTCGTCGATCCTGTCGAGTAGCCTGTTCATCTTGAGGTCAGACATCTCGCACTTGTTTCGCAACGAGCCCGAGAACTGCGCTTTACCATCGTTCATACCCGCAAGACGGCCGATGAGCTTCACACCGATGTCCGTCAGCGAGTTGAGATCGACGGTGCGACGGTTGTAGGAGCCCGCGAGCTGCAGCGACGGCACGTTTCGAACGCGGTCGATATTGTCGACCTCGGTATAGAACTCGTCGAGCACACCAGCGGCGTCCATCCACCACTTGATGTCTTTGCCCCGATAGACGCGAGGCACTCGAATGTGTTCGCCAACCGAGAGGGTCACGGGCCGGCCCGAGCGGTGGATCTCATCGGCGATCTGAGTGCCGGAGGCCGAGGCGCCGACTACGAGCACACCACCCTGCTCGAGTTGATCCGGATTGCGGTACTGCATCGACGTGAGCGTCGCGATGGAGGACGGCATCCCCTCCGCGACTGCTGGGACACTAGCGATGTTGCAGGCCCCGGTCGCGATAACGACCGTTCGGCATTGCCATTCGCCCTGATCCGTGCTGACTCTGTAGCCGCCGTCGATGCCGCACACCGAGGTCACTCTGCAGTTGGTCCGGACCGGGGCCGAAATCGCCTCGGCATACCGCTCGATAAGGTCGATCGTCTCGGGCATCGTGCGGAAGCCGTCGGGATCGTCACCCTCGTACCCGTAGCCGGGTAGCCGGCTCTGCCAGTTGGGCGTTAGGAGCCGCAGCGAGTCCCACCGCTCGTTTTTCCAGGTGTTGGCTACCTCGCCCCGCTCGAGGACCACGTGATCGATCGAGCGGTCGGCGAGGCAGCGACTCATGGCCAAACCGGCATGGCCGGCCCCGATGACAACGGTAGTGGTGCGCAGAGGACCCGTTCCTCGAGTTCCGCTTTGCCGGGTCAGTCGACCTCTACCGTGACGTTCGTGGGGTTCGTGACAACGTCGAAGACGGCAGACCGCTTCTGAGACTGGGCGACGATCGCTTTGATCTCGTCGGGAGTCGCGTCGGCTTCGATAGAGTAGGTCACCTTGATTCCGTCGAAGCCATTCCGGACGTCGGCGTCCACCCCCAGGATACCCTGGATGTCCATCCCACCCTCGACCGTCGCTGTGACGGAATGCAACTGGATCTCACGATGCTGGGCGACGGAAGCGATGCCGGCGGTGAGGCAGCTTGCCAAGCCGGCCAACACGATCTCGACCGGCGTAGCACCATGGTCCTCCGACGCGAAAACCTCTGGATGGTCGGAGTCGAACGTGAACTTGGTCTTGTGCGACTGTTCCTCGCCGAGCCCGAAGAATCCCTCCACGCTGGAGCGACTGTGGGTGCCCTTCACCCACTCACACTTCGCCCGCCACTTAAACTGGGCGGCCTCAGGCGCTTCGGACAGCGCTTCGCGTGCGCCGAGCAGCGCTCCGACGTTCACGCCGTTGTCGATGGTATACTCGGTGGTGCTCATACTCATACCTCGCGATGGTTGGGGAAGTGGACGGTCGATCCACTCCGAGACTAATGCACTAGGACCTTCGAAGATACCAAGGTCCAACGGAAATCACAACGAATTATCATTCTCGTCTCTCCGGCGCCCGCGCAGGGAAGCGCCGGGCGGGACCAGCTATCCTGCCGAAACGCGCGAGTAGACCGGTCCGAGCATTCTGCGGACGAGGCCGGCATTTCCAGCTCCAACAGGGCGGGATGCCAGAGCACCCGGCGGCGAGCGCAACACCTCCGCCTGGGCATCGGGCGAGTGGGTCCCTTCGGCGACTACGGCCCAGAGGCGTTGCGCGAGAATGGAAGCGCCAAGGTGGGATCCAAATCGAGTCCTCTTCCAGGCGCTCCACATCCAAGCCGTCTCTGACAAGGCTTTCTTCACCGGTGCGGTTTGTGCTATTCATTTGCGGAGGTAGCGGTTCGCCCCCTGTACCAGGCGGTCAATGAGCGACACGACACACTGTCCTTCTTGCGGTCGAGAGATCGATAGCAGCGACGCCTTCTGCACACATTGCGGCTCGGCCGTTGAGCGCCCACCACATCAGTGCGGGGAGTGCGGCGCATCGCTGGAGCCTGAGGACCAGTTTTGCACGACCTGCGGTACGCCGGCATCCGCGTCGCCCGCCGAGCCCGCCCCCGCTCCATCCGGCGACGAGACGGGAGATATCGAGACGCCGTGGGAGCCCGTGCTCAAGCAGTTGCGGGACGTCACTCGAGGGCGTTACGAGATCGAGCGCGAGCTTGGCGAGGGCGGCATGGCAGCCGTGTATCTCGCACACGAGGTCGCGCTGCACCGTCGCGTCGCGATCAAGGTCATGTCCCCCGCGGTGCTGATGGAACGGGGGACCATCGGCCGCTTCAAACAGGAAGCGATCACGATCGCCGCGCTCAAGCACCCCCACATCGTGACCGTGCACGCGGTCGAACACCACGAACAGCTGCACTACTTCGTGCTGGACTATGTCGAGGGCGGTTCGCTCGAGGACGTTATCCGCCGGACGGGTCCCGTGCCGATCCCGGCAGTCTGCGCGTGGCTCGCGCAGGTAGCGAGCGCACTGGAATACGCACATAAGAGGGGAGTTGTCCACCGGGACATCAAGCCCGCGAATATCCTGCTCGACGCCGAGGGCGACGCCATCGTCACCGACTTCGGCATCGCCAAGGTCGCCGAGAAGCAGGGATTCACCGTGACCGGCTCGACGGTCGGCACGCCGGCCTACATGAGTCCGGAGCAGTGTCTGGGCAAGGCGGTGACCGGTACCTCCGACCAATACGCGCTGGGCGTGGTCGCTTATGAGATGCTGACGGGCTCGCCTCCGTTCACCGGCGCCATCCTGGAGGTCATGCAGGCGCACACCGAGACGCCGCCGCAAGCGCTGGCGCAAGTGCGCCCCGACTGTCCGCAGCCGCTCGCGTCGGCTGTGATGCGCATGCTGGAGAAGGATCCGTCCGCACGCTGGGGCAGCCTCGCGGAAGTCGTCGCCGCCTACGGAGGCGCCCCACCAGGGTTGCACGATCCCGTACGGCAGACGATGGCGGCGCTCGCGCGCGGGGAGCAACCGTCGGATACCGCTGCCGCTCCGCTTACGCCGATGACGCCCGCGCCCGGCGCGTCCGTCGCTGTGGGCTTGGGACTCGGTCCGCTGCTCGCGCGGCACTGGCGCAAGTTCGCCATCGGGGCGGCCGCTGTTGCCGCCGCGGTCGTCGGGCTAACGGTATTCACCCCGTTTTCTGATGGCCCAACCGATCCGGATCCAGTCCCGGCCACGTCCCCCTTGGTCATCGCGTCCCTCGAGATCACGCCGGTTCCCGAGCCGCTGAACCCCGGACAGACCTTGCAGCTATCTGCCATCCTGCGCGATTCGGCAGGGGCCACGGTGTACGGAGAACCGGTGGCGTGGAGCACCAGCGACGAAGGCGTTGTCCTGGTCACCGATGGTCGGATCGAAGCGCGCCAGCCGGGAACGGCGAGCGTGTCGGCGAGCGGCGGGGGACAGACTCGCTCGGTCGAGGTCCTGGTGCGTTCCGCGGAACTCTCGCCCACGCCCGAGCGGGAGGCATCCGTTGCGAGCGTAAGACTCAGTCCGGGAGTACTCTCGCTCTCGGTGGGCGAAGTGGGTTCACTGTCGGCGACCGCCCTTGACGCATCCGGGCGAAGGCTGGCGGGTCGACGGGTTTCATGGTCCGTCGCGGACCCGGCCGTGGCCAGTGTCTCGGCGGACGGCCAGGTCCGTGCCCTCGCTGCTGGTACCACGGAGGTCGTCGCGACGATCGACGGCCGCCGTGCTCGGGGGTCGGTCACCGTGACCGCCGAGGCCGTGGGAACCGTCACGCTGAGCCCAGCCACCGTAAATCTGCAACCGGGGGCCACGGCCCAGCTGAGCGCGGCGGTCGTCGGCGTGCGGGGTTCGACGCTCGACGGGCGCCCGCTGCAGTGGCGGTCCTCGAACGAGACGGTCGCGACGGTTTCGGATATGGGAGTCGTGACGGCCCAGGCCGCCGGCACCGCGACGGTCTCCGCGATGGCCGAAGGCCGCTCGGGGCAGGCGACGGTTACCGTCGAGCGGGCTGCTCAGCCCCTCGACGAGGCGGAAGCCGCCCGTCAGATCGGCGTCTGGATCGAGGCTTTCGCGGGCGAACTCGATGCGGCCATCCGCGCGGGGGACCTCGGGGCGGTGCGCGCGGCCTATGGGGCACCCATGCCGGCCGCGGACGTCACAGAGTGGGAGCAGCGATTTCGGCTGGATGCGCGCTGGAGAGCGAGCCTCGCGCGGACCTATCCGGCGCGCCGCATCGGGAGCAGCTGGGTGAGCGACTTCGAGTTGGAGGTCGAGGTAGAGGCCGCCGGTCGCACCACATCCGGGCCGCAGCGATTCCTCGCCGTGTTCGAGCCGCTGGATGGGCGGCTCGCCATCACGTCACTGGAGATGCGGCTGTCCGAGGAACCGTGACGGTGGAGATCGACCCCTAGCCCCCCTCACGCAGCACGACGGTCAGCCGCCGCGGCTCGGCATCCTCGGCGGTGATCTCCAGCGTTGCTTCACCCCCCAGGGTGGCTGCCGCCTCCGCCGGCTTGATCGCGACGGTCAGGGTCGCGGGTGCGATACGGCTGTCGAGCAGCACGAAGAGCCAGTCTACCGGTCCGCCTTCGGTCACGTCCTCCACCGACAACTCCCGCAGCGTTCGGCTCCCGCCGTTGGTGATCTCGACGTTCTGCGCCAGGACGACATCGTCCGCCGAGGTCGGTCTCCTGAACTCGAGTCGGTCGGCCGACAGGTCGATGACGGGATCCCTGCCCACGTCGATGTTGTACGTGACGACCACCCGCTGCGGCTCGCCCGTGCCGACGGTGCTATTGACGAGAACCGAGTCCACGTACGGAGAGTCTCTACTATCCAGCACCTCGTTGGGACGAACCACGACGGTTACCGGTGCGGTCGACGAATCGACATGGACCGACAGCCACGTGGCGCCGCTAGTGGCGGCGATCTGGCCGCTGGGCCCCCCAGCCGGATCGAATACGCTGATCGTCTGTTCGGGGGGCACGGAATCCGTCAACGCATTGGCGTGGAAGACCAGTGCTGCCGGGGACACCTGGATCTCGGGCTGCGGCGCGACTCCGAACGTGACAGCAACAACCTCGGTGGAGCCGGACGCAGATGTGATTACGACGTTGTCAGAATAGGTTTCGTTGGTAAGGGCCTCAGCCTTGGCGACGACCACCAGTTGTGCCGGTACAGCGCTCGAGTCGATGAAGGCCGTGTCCCACGGTTGGCTATGCGTGGCACCCAGGACACCCAAGTCCCCCTTGCCACTATTGAAGAGATCCACGGTCACCGTGTCCGGGTCGGTGCTTCCTTCCACACTGCTCAAGCGGACCGAATCGGACGCCATCTTCAAGGTCGGCCCGGCGTCGATCTCGTATGCTACGTCGATCGACAGCGGACTGTTGTCCGCCTCCTCCGCGACCACCTCCACCTGGGCATCCGGCGGAGACGTCAGGTTCGTGGTGTTAGGCCTCATCACGAGCGACGCCGACGCCGGCTGACCCGGGTTCACAGGCGTGACGGTGAGCCAGGTTGGCCAATCCGAGGCGTATACCCCTGGGCTCGTGCCGCTCGCCCGGTTCGAAACCGTGACCGTCTGCGAATCCGGCAGCGTCGTCTGGCCCTCGTACGCTCTGAAGACCACCCGATCGCTCGTGGCGACCATCTCCGGACCCGCCACTTCCACTCTCACCAGGAGATCGACCGATTCCGGGTTAGGGGCACCTCCGGCTCCTTTCGCGGAGATCCTCACGAAATCGTCCAAAGGTGGATCCAGGCCGTCGAGCTCCGCGGGCTTTAGCGTCAGCCGAAGCGTCGTCGGCGGATCGTCGCCTCCTTCGAAATTGGCGGTTAACCAGCTGGGTTTCTCTTCGATCTTCGCATTCCTGAACGACTGGCTGCCTCGGTTCTCCAGGCCAACGACCACCTCGGGAATGGCCTCCGTCCTCACGTAACGAAAGAGCACCGAGTCCGAGGAGAGGCCTATGGTGGGGTCCGGTAGCGTATTTTGCGCGGCCTCGAGCAATACCGGCAGTGTGTCCGCGTCTACGCCCGACATCCCGGACGCGATGATGACCCGAGCAGTGTACACGCCTGTATCCGGAACGGTGGAGGGCTGCAGCTCGAGGGTCGTCGCCGCTGTCGTGTTGGCAAGAACCGCGGTACCCAGCCACGGTGGATCACTAGGCGGGATGTATTCCACAATCGGCAGCTGCAGCGCACCCAAGACACCGGTACCACCGTTCGCAACGGCAACCGTAAGCGGCGGAGGCATCAGCGTGTCTTGCTGTGCGTTCTCAGACCTGAACGTGACGCTGTCGGACGAGAGGACGATGCTTGGACCCGGCAACATCTCGAATTCCACCGTCACGCTAGCCGTGCTGCCTCCCGGTCCTGTGACCGTGACCGGAACGGTCTCCACCGTTCCACGTGCGATGGTGTCGACGATATCCAGCACGAGATCGCTGGGCGCCGTCGGCCCTGTCAGCGACGCCAACAGCCACGGGGCCGGCTGCGGGTCTTCAATCCCCAGACCCGACAGCGTCCCCGCCCCTGAGTTCTCGATCCGCACGACCTGTGCGCCCGGCAGCAAGTCTGTCGGGTTCATGGTGAACCTCACCACATCCATGGAGAGGTGAAGGTTCGGGCCGTCGCGAACCCGCAGAGTTACCGCAACCTCCTCCATGTCGCCCGCCGAAGAGGAGACAAAGACCGTGTCCTGGTACACCGTACCGCCAGCGAGACCCGCTGGGTTCACGGTAATCGTAAGCGTCGCAGGGGCCTCGTCCGCATCGCGAGCGCTTGCGAGCCAGCCCGGGTTGGGCGACACCGCATCGGTCAGCCCACTAAGAGGACGACGATTCAATTCACGCAGCGCGACCTCGTACACGAAGGGGCCCGTATCGCCGTCAACGGACTCGATCTCCAGCGTCGTCTTTGAGAGAACCAGCGTGGGAGGCGGCGCGACGATGTACTCCACCTGGATGCTGTCCAGGGACGGGTCGGCGATCCGGGATCCCACGAAGACCGTCGCGTGAAGCGTCGCCTCCGATGAGGGAACGCTGCTAGGCTGCAGTTCGACGACCGTCGGAGCCCTTGTGCGGGGAAGGCGCGTGTCCAGCCATCCGTCAATCTCTCCGGCGCGATACACGATGCTGTCGATGGCAAGTTCGCTCAGCACCCCGTCGCCGCCATTGCTGATCGCGACCGTCTGTTGCCGGGGCAGCGGGTTCGTCGCCATCGCGCCGAAGGTGACCTTGCCAACGGACAAGGCCATTTGCTGGCTTCTTCCCACCAGCAGGTTCACAACGATCGTGCGGGGACTGTTGCCCGCCGCGTCCGCCACGACGAACACCTGAGCGTCATAGGAACCCGTCTCCAGGGAATCGCCGTCCGCCGTCACCGCTCGTGCCGTCAGGGTGAGCGTCGTGTCCTGCAACGCCGTATCGAGCCAGTCCGAGGCCGCACCGGTGTAGACCGGTCCCTCCACCGCCAGGCCGCTCAACATTCCCGTGCCATTGTTTGAGATCTGGACCGCTACCTCATCCGGCACGTCGCTTCCCCTTGTAACGAACAGGCTCACATCGCGAGCGGATAGCGCCAGCAGCGGGGTATCGGGCAACGGCTCGACACCCAGATCGCAGGCGACGGCGCCGAGCACGACCAGTGCGGCGGTGCGGATGCGGCGACGGCGAGACCCGGGTTGAGAAGCCATCAGAACTTGAACTGTGCGCCCAGGGACCAGATGACGTCTGGTCGCAGGCCGCCGCTGTTGAGAGGCATGACGACACTCGTGATGAACGTGATGCCCTTTCCCACCTCCGCCCCCCTGGCACAGAACGTGTTCCATCCCTCGTTGCAGGGAACCGACCACTTGAAACCGAACGTCGCGTCGATCCGATTGTCCCGCTGATCGGGAATCGTGCTGGCAACGACCGTACGAGTGAAAGGCTCGGTGTATTCGATATCCGGCGGGACCCGCACGGCGCTCTTGTCGAGTTCGAACTCCGACAACAGGTCGACCGCCAACGTGACCCCGTCGGTCACGATGTGGTCGAATCCGAGGATCCCCACCAAAGTGTGGTTCTGCAGCGAGTCCGCACGGCCTCGGTACAGGTATCCGACATTCGCATGTGGTGTGAACCGGCCGTACTCCGCCGAGACTACGCCGAGGGCCCGGGCGGCCATAGAACCCAGACCGTGGAAGTTCTCCTCGCTTCCCGTCGGGAGGCGGAGGTCGCCCTGCAATCCGTAGCCGTACCGCTGCCCCTGTTTCACGTTCAGCTTCAGCCGCACGCCGATGTCCCCGATCCCGATCGCCGAAGCCTCTTGGAAGCTGTTGTCCGCCACCTTGGGGTCCTCAGCCGGTCCCCCGAAGCTGTACACCGAGTTCGGTCCGAACGAAACGATCTGGGCCTCGCTCAGTCCGCTGAGTGACGTGTACACTAGGGGAATGGCAACGCCCACATCGAGCGTGTTGGAGATACCGTACGTGGCGAAGAACGAGGCGGCAGTCGTCCGCAGCGCCAGCTGCATTCGCACCTGCAGGACGTTGTTCTCCTGAATCGGGTCGCCGAACCCTGGAGTTCCCGGTATGTCGACGTGGCGAAAGTTGAAGACGAGGTCCCGGATGGGGACGCCCCGAAGCTGCTCGTAGGTCATGTGAGAGAAGAGCACGCCGAAGAGCATCTTCCCGCGTCCGAGCGTCGGCGCCCGCTCGGCGTAGATTGGACCGCCCGAGAGGAGGCGCGTCTCGATGCGGCCGCCGGGAGTGAATTCCACAACGCTACCGGAACTCGTGGCCGGCGTGGGAATGTTGGCGACGCTTTCCCCGAGCGCGCTACCGATGAACCCGATCAGGCGCTCGTTCTCGCCCTCTAGCGCGGCTGAGAACGCGAACTGGGCATCCTGCCCGCTGGCGTTGGAAATACAAAGCAGTACGTCCGGCTCCGCGCATCCCCCAAACCGGAAGAGATCCGAGAGCCGGTCGCGCAGCGTCTGACCGGAAAGCGGCGACGCTACCGTCACACACAGCGCAAGTCCAACTAGACCTGCGAGTCGCACCACCTGGCCTCCAAGGTATCCGCGGGGCTGGGGCCAACATGACACGCGATCCGCTCACCCGCAATACAACATCGCTCGGCCAAGGCCATCACGTTGTCTGCACCTCGCTGGCGCTGCCTGCGGTCGCATCCTACATTGATGGCACACCCACTCTGACTCCGTGAGGTACGACGCATGAAGCGGACCACTGTACTGATGTTAAGCCTCGTGTTCGTTACCGGAGCATGCTCACTTCTGGGATCAGGATCGAGCGAGCCTCCAGAGCCCCAGGAATCCACTCCCGTTGGCATCTACGACTTCTCGGCCGAACTCGAGGACACACCGTTCACCGGTCGGATCACGATCACGGGCAAGCCCGGCGAGTACGGTGGCATGGTCACGACGAACATCTCCGATCCGGCCGCCATCTCATCCGTGATGGTCAACGGCCCCGTGATCACGGTCGTCGCCACGACGCCCGCGGGCAATGCGACGTTCCAGCTCAACATGAGCGGCAACACGTTCACCGGGACTTGGGCGCAGGGCTCACAGGCTGGAACGCTCACTGGATCGAAGCAGAGCCCCTAGGGCGCTTCTTCGCGTGGGATAGGCCGGCATGCCTACCACACCAGCGCTGATTCCCCTTCCGCCGACCGCCGGAGGTTCCGTCACTCTCTCGACGTCGCCATTCTGGATCGGTTCGGCCACTGGTTGCCCGCTGCAACTACATCTTCCCGGCATCGCGGGACACCACGCCGCTGTCCTGGAACGCGAGGATGGGTTTTGGCTAGCGTCAGGCCCCGGCGCTTCGCCGGTCCCGACGGTCAACGGGACCGCCGCATACGACGAAGTCAGATTGTCGCACGGAGACGTCATCGAGGTCGCGCCCGCCGCCCGGTACCGTTTCGACAGCGGCGAGCCCCCGCCGCCGGAACCGGAGGAGGAGGAGCCTGCCGAGCCGATCTTCGCCGAGGCGCCGGCCCCGCGAACGCGCCGCCGACGTCGCGGTCTCACAAAAGCCCAACGGCGGCGTCTCCGCCTCACCATCCTCGCGGGCATCGCCACCGTCATCGTGCTCGGACTGGTCGCGGCGGCCGTCGTCATGCTGCTCCGCGCCTTCTGACCGTAGCGCCGCCGACGCGGGCGGGCCGGGCCGGCCGTCAGGTCACGAGGAACTTCAGCCGCGACACCGAGGCCACGACGAGCTCGTCACCATCCCTGAGCCGTCGATCCTCTCCCCGCACCAGCGGCTCGCCGTTCAACTCGGTGCCATTCGTGCTCGAGTCGACCAGCAGGTACTCCTCGCCGTGCTGGATGATCGAGCAGTGAAACCGCGACACGAGCGACCCCGAGTCGCTCAGGATCAGGTCGTTGATCTCGTCGGGCTTCGTCCCCTGCGCAGCGCCGATGCGAAAGATTTCCTTGTCCACGGTGACGATCCTGCCCCGACCGATCCCGTCCACGATCTTGAGTACCGCTTTGCCCCCACCCTCCGAGCCTGCCATCTGATCCCGCTGCCGCAGCCGCTTGAGCCCGCGTCGTGCAAAGATGGCAACGACGATCGCGACGACGAGCAGCAGGCCGGCACCGAGGATGAGCCAAAAACGAAAGGCCTTGGCGGCGCGGGCGACCCGTACCGCCTTCTTGATACGCAAGGCATCGACGTTGCCCGGCGCCCGCGACAGCAGGTCGTCGGCCATCTCTTCGGCCGCCTCGAGGTCGCCCGATTGCAGCGCCTGGTCGGCGCGCTCCGCGCGCTGGTATCCCAGCTGGGCTTCCAGCTCGTTCGGATCGATCAGCCGGACCTGCTTCCACAGCTCCAGCCGCTCCCGCGCATTCTCGACCGTGACTACCGCCGTCGCCTCCTTCGCGCGCGCGGCGCGGAGGATCCGCTCCTTCTCGGCCTCCCGCGATTCCGCCGGCGACTCGGCGGCCGCGGCCGCCGCCTCCTCCTGTTTGAGCCACCGGGTGGAGTCCTGCTGCTGTCGCTTGGGGAGCTCGAGCCACTTCTCTTGCGCGTACGCCGGCGTCGCGCCACCCGCCAAGAGGCACATGTACACCAGTCCCACGAGGTGACCTGAACGCACCATGTCTTATCCACCCTTGGCTGGCGCGGGCGATTCCGAGTCTGTGGCAGGTTGCTCCGCTTGCGCCTTAGCGATGCCCTCCAGCTCATCGGCGATCTCGGACTCGGTGCCCACGAGCAACACGACCTCGTCGCCGTCGCGCGCGACCTGCACGATCGAGCCCTCGCTCACGTGACCGCCGATGATCACGTGCGACAAACCCGACAATATTTCGCGCTCGATGGTGCGCTCCACCGGCCGCGCCCCGTACGTCGGGTCGTATGCCAGTTCCGCCAGCTTCGTGACGCCGTCATCCGTCAGCCGAAACTCGGCTCCATGCTCGTCACGCAGCTGCTTGGAAAGGCTTGCCAGGTGCAACCGGACGATCGTCTCGAGGGTGTCCATGCCCAGCGAGTTGAACGCCAGCACGCCACTCAGCCGGTTGAACAGCTCGGGACGCAGCGACGCCTGCACCACCTTGAGGATGATCTCCTTCCGCGCGTCTAGATCGTCGGTCTCTTGTGACTCGCGCACGCCGAGGTTGGAGGTCAGGAGCACGATCGTGTTGGTGAAATCGCAAAACCTGCCCTTGGCATCGGTCAGCCGCCCTTCGTCGAGCACGCCGAGCAGGAGGTCCATCACCTCCGGGTGCGCCTTCTCGACCTCGTCGAACAGCACGACCGAGTACGGTGAGCGCCGGACCTGCTCGGTGAGAAATCCGCCCTCCTCCGAGCCGACCAGGCCCGGCCGGGATCCGATCAGCCCCGAGACGGAGTGCGATTCCTTGTATTCTGCCATGTCGATGCGGATCAGCGCGGCCTCGTCATCGAACAACGCCTCGGCCAGCGACTTGGCCAGCTCCGTCTTGCCCACGCCCGTGGGTCCGACGAAGAGGAACGACGCAGGCTTCCGCTTCTTGCGCAGCCCCGCTCGGAGGCGGCGGGCCGCGTCGGATAGCTCCAGGATCGCCTCGTCCTGCCCCACCACCCGTTCGCCAAGGCGCTCCTCGAGCTTGAGCAGCCGCTCCCGCTCAGACTCGAGCATGCGTGAGACCGGCACGCCGGCGCGGCGGCCGACGATCTCGGCGATGTCATCGGTACCGACCTCCTCCGGGACCAGCGCGCCCTCCGCCTTCACGGTCTCGAGCTGTCCGGTGAGGTCTGTCTCCTGCTCACCCAGGAACTTGAGCGGACCGTACTTGATCTCCGCGGCGGCGGCGATGTCACCCTCCGCCTCGGCCGCCTGGAGCGCCGCCTCCTGCTCCGCGATCGCAATGCGCGTCGAGTGCAACTGCTCGGACAACGATCGCTCCTGCTCCCATCGCGTCCGCACGTCGGCGATCGCGCCCTCCTTCTCCGCGATGCTCTGCTCTAGCGCCGAGACCTCCTTGCCCTCGGCCTTAAGCATCTCCAGCTCACCGTGCAGCCGCACCAGTTCCCGCTCAACCTCGTCGAGCGCGTTGGGCTTCGATTCGAGCTGCATGCGAATCCGTGCCGCAGCCTCGTCCAGCACGTCGAACGCCTTGTCCGGGAAGTAGCGATCCCGGATGTGACGACGCGCCAACTTGACGGTCGCCTGCAACGCGTCCTCACTGATACGGACCGCGTGATGGACCTCGAACCGCCCCTTCGCGCCGCGCAGCATTGCCAGCGTCATCTCGTCGTCGGGCTCATCGACGACGACCCGCTCGAACCGCCGAGCCAGGGCCCCGTCCGCCTCGATCCGTTCGCGGTACTCGTCGTGCGTCGTCGCTCCGACACAGCGAAGCTCGCCGCGCGCCAGCGCCGGCTTGAGGATGTTCGCTGCATCCATGCCCCCTGCACTTCCGCCGGCACCGACAAGCGTGTGCAGCTCGTCCAAGAAGAGAATGACATCGTCACGCTCGCGGACTTCGTCGACCACCGCCTTGATCCGTTCCTCGAACTCGCCGCGGTATTTGGCACCGGCCACTAGGCCGGTCAGGTCGAGCGCCATGAGACGACAGTCACGCAACGATTCCGGAACGTCGTTGGCCGCGATCCGCTGAGCGAGCGCTTCGACCACTGCGGTCTTTCCCGTTCCCGGATCACCAACCAGCACCGGGTTGTTCTTGGTCTTCCGCAAGAGCGTTTGGATGACGGCGCGCAATTCGGCATCCCTGCCGATCACGGGCATCAGCTTGCCTTCCCGCGCCGCGGCCGTCAGGTCCCGCGAGAAACGTTCGAGCTGTCCACCGGCGGGGACGGGTTCCTCGGTCGGCTGCATGACCTCGCTCGAGTCCAGCGCCGCTCCCACGGTCTCCGTCGTCCATCCGGCATCCTGCAGAGCCGTCCCCAGTTTTCCCGTGCGCTCATCGACTGCCGCGAGCGCCGTCTCGAGAATCCCCACGGTGTGCGAGCCGCGCTTGTCGGTAATCGCGAACGCCCGATCGAACAGATCGCGCAGCGCCCGTCCGGCAATGGGCTGGCGTCCCGGATCGAGCCGCACCGCATCGCTGTCTTCCGGCACAGCCTGGATCGCCTTCAGCGCGCGACCGGCGTCGAGCTTTATGCTCGGCGCGATCCGCCGCAGCGCCCCGCCTTCGTCCAACATGACCTCGAAGAGGTGCTTCGGATGGATGTAGGCGAACCCCTTGCGCTGCGCGTGTGACCGCGCCGATTCCAGTGCCGCAGAGAGATCCATTGCGAGCCTGGCGAGATCCATGACGCTTCTCCTTCCGCCGTCACTTCTTCGGTTTCTTGAGCTTGATCTTCGGTGTCTTTGGCGGTGCCTCTGGCGCCGCCTTCTCGGGCTCGGTCTCCGCCTTGTCGCCCGAGCGAGTTTTGACGGTGATCTTCTTCGCTGCGCCGGGCTCCGGCGTCGCGTCGGCCCTCGGGGCGACGCGCGGGCGCGGCGGCTCTGGGGGCGACGCGATTGCCCCCTCCGCGAACCCGAGTCTACGCTGGTAAAGCACGGCACCTCGGACGCGGTGACCGGGTTGCACCGTGACGTTGAGCCCGGAGATCGTCGCCACATCCGGCGGCGTCTCGAAGTTGGCCGCGAAGTTCCGCTGGCCGGGGATCTCGCACGGAACCTTGCGCGACATGGGTCGCCCCGGTCCTGTCTCGCTGTTGACCCGGAGGTCAACGCGCAACTCCTCACCGACGGTCCAATCGGAGATCTCCTTCGGATCGCCGGTGAGCACGACTCGGTACTCGTGCTGGCCGCTCAGACGCAGGTCGGCGAACACGAAGGTGAGGATGTCCCCTTCGCGCTGCGGGTGCCCCGGCGTGCCTGCGGCAACGTAGAACTCCTCGCCACCCCGGTCGAGCAGGAAGGTCACGGCCTCGACGGACCGATTGATCCGGTAGTCGATGTACTTGCCCTCGAGCGCCTCGACGAGCCTACGGATACGCAGCAGCGTCTGTTCGGCCCTGGCCACGGCCTCGCCGAGATCCGCCCGCGGGCTCAACTCCCGGCCGCGGGCCAGCGCGTCACGTTCTTCCTCCAGCAGGACGCCATAGGCGGCATCGGCGCCGGAGAGCATCTGAAAGAAGGCCCGTGTGGACGCGCTCAGGTCGAGCGCCACCGCGATGCGACGCCCCACCCGGTCGATCTGCTGAAACAGATCCTGCGGCAGCATCGAGGGATCCAGGATCTCGTAGGCGCACGTGTCCAGCGCCATGACGGCTCGCTCGATGAACGCGAGGACGTCCTGATCGGCCTGGACGTCGACTCCGCGCTGGGCAATCTGATAGACATAGTGCGCGACGGCCCGGTGCAACTCGGCAAACTGCCCAGCCAACTGCACGCTCTCGGGCTGGAGTCGCTTCCATGCCGCGTACAGCGAGCTGTGCCCCGCGACCATCGCACAGCTCGGAATGAACTGTCCATCCAACTCGAATCCGAGCGTTTCCGAGGCACGGCGCACCTTGGCGACCACGAGCGACCGCGACAGCACGTCGGCGTCCACGCCCAGCCGCACCTCGTACTTCGGCAGCCGCCAGAGGGCCTGCGTGGGATTCGCCTCGTCCTGCCCGACGCTGTCCCCATCCTCTACCCAGTCTAGGGCGGCAACGACGTAGACGAGCAGCTCGGTGGCCCCGGCAAGGTCGGCCTTGGTGAACCTTCCCCGCACCGGAGCGTCGGGCGTGATCTCGATCGGGATCCCGCTCGGCGTGAGGCCCCGTGCCTGGAGCACAGCCACGCTTACCGTGGTGCCATCATCGTGGACTTCGAGCTGGGGATCGTGTTTCCCGAGGCCGCGCTCGGCGGCCTCCGCGCGCACGCCGCCACCCAGCAGACCAGAGCCGGCAACACAGTACCGCAAGAGCCACGTGAACGATTCCTGGATGTAGCGATCCTGGGCACCGAAGTGCTCCGGGGTTAGGAGCATCCCGGTCGTCCAGTTCACCGATCGGAGTCCGTCGCCTGCGTCCGTCACGCGATTCTCCTTCGACCGCTAGGGCCGAGATAACAATTAACGCCCAGCACCGGCTGAAACTCGTCCGAGCCCAGCCGGGCGGGGTCTTCACGGGAGCCGACGGCCCACAGTTCCCTGACCTTGTCCCGCAAATGACAGGGCAACGTCAGCCCGTACAGCGCGTCGCGCTGTCGCCGGCGCTCGGGCTCCAGGTGCCGCCGGTACATATCCAGTGAGACGGGGCCGAACACGACGCGCACCGCAGTCTCGCCGTAGAGCCCCGTGCCGGCCACCGAGTCGACACCGAGGCGCGTGTTTCGGCGCGCGAGGTACGTGCGCTGGGCGTCCGGCAGGGGCGCGACGCCGGAAACGGTGCGCACGTCCGCGACCGGCAGGCCGAACACGAGCCGGAACGCCAGTGGGATCGCCTCCTGCCGGCCCGCGATTCGGTGCAGCGTCGGCAGCAGCCGCGCCAGGGAATACCACAAATCCTGTGGCCACTCGTCTGACGCTATGTGGAAGACTTCCTCCAGCCAGCGGACAGCTCCAGCGTGGTCACCGGGCCGGAGCGTGAGGTAGCCGCCCGCGTCTCTGAGGTGGTACGAGAGCTTGAGGAGCGGGTTGTCGAACAGGGCAAGCAGGCGCTCCACGCGGAACTCGCGATCGTCGGCGTCGCGCAGCGGGAACGGCAGGCTCTCCAGCGCCCCCGTCCCTGCCACCAGCAGGACGATGCGGGTCCTGGGAGTGATGGGATCACCCGGTGCGGGGCTTTGCCGCACGATCGTCCCGCGCAGCCAGCCCGCGCCGGCGCTCTCCACGACCAAGCGGTCTGCCGGGACCCCCAGACGTTCGAGTGTCGGGATCGCCGAGTCGATCGTGTGCCGCACACCGCGCCTCGGCGCGACGAGATCGGGCATCGACGCGGTCATGGTGCCCCCCTCACGCGATCTCCTTGACCTGCACGCGGATGTGGTGGCCGATGACGGCCCGCTCTTGCAGATGTCGTGCGAGCAGGTCCTCGAGCTGGAGCAGTTCGGTCTCCGGGTCGGCGAAGTCGTCCGGCCGCAAGTGCACGCTGACGATCTCGACGAGCCGCAGCCCCTGGTCCGTGAGTTCCGTCGCCGAGGTGACTTCGACCTGCTGGATCCGCGGCTCGAAGGCGAGCGCCACTATCTCGATGTCGGCGACCGTGACGATGCGCTCGCGCGTCCGGAGCAGCTCGGCGAACCGCACGCGGGCGTCCGCGTAGCGCGGTGGCGCGCTTCCACCGGCCGAGGCAGCGAGATTCCTGACGCTGGCGGTCACGTTCGCCAGGGACGAGTTGATGCGCCGCACTCCTCCCAGCTCGATCCCGTTGCCGACTTCACCGTCGCAATAGAGCAATCGCACCTGGGCGAAGGCGTCGAATCGCCCCGTGGCCTTTCGGTACGGCCACAGCTCGAGCCGGCCCGCGCGGTACCGGTATTGGCCCGCGTCCGGCGCGGCCTGCACATCCGTCTCCTCCACATACTCGGTGCCCGACTCGCCGGTCACGCTGACGATGCCCATCACGTGGCGGTCGGGTTTGCCCTCCGGGCGCATCGCGACGACGGTACCGGTGCGATCGAACACGATCCGTTCGCTGAAGACCTCGATGTTGGACGCGGTGATGCAGTTGACGGCAACGCGCTGAATTGCATTGGCGATGCCCTTCGTCCCGACCGGCAGCGGTACCTGCACCCACGCCAGGCGCTCGCCCAGCGCCTGCTCGTGACCTTCGGGCAACAGCTTCGATGCAGCCTCAGCGACTGAGGGAGGAGCTGTGCAGGTGAAACGATTGCCCGGTGGAATCGGGGGAAAGACCCACACCTGCCCTCCGTACGGGCCGTCGCCGGGGCGTGCCACGCGCCGCAGTTCCGGCGTCGCGTCCGGTTCCCGGACCGCCCCGTGCTCGGGCCACTCCAGCCGGCGCACTCCACCGTGCCCCGTGCTTGGCCGCAGGACGGCGCGCTCGGCGACGTGGCCGTCGTCGGACAGCAGCTGCCACACGCTGCGCCCGAGCGCCCGTGACACCTCGCCATCCCGGGGCTGCGCGTCGATGAACACGCCGAGACCGCCCAGGTGGGACGCGTCCGCCTTGAAGGCCAGGAAAAGCACCGGGCCCGTGCGTCCGAGATCCACCGGTGCCGAGGCGGGCGGCGTCGGCACATCGGCGCCGGGCACGCGAGCGCCCGCGACCGTGCGCAGGCGGCGGTCCTCGTACACGGCGGCAAAGACGAGGTCGGTAAGAGCGAGCTCGATCGATTCGTCAGGCGCGAAGTGGATCTGCTCGCCCGTGCTGCTGTACGCGATCAGGTCGGTCTCCGGCGAGATCCGCTCGCGCTGATCGAGCTGGCCGAACGTCACCACCGTCTGCGCGGGAGTGGCCAGCCGGGGAGCCATGCCGAGTCCGCTGATGAGATCGTCGATCACGGCCTCGGGGAATACCGTCTCCGCCTGCTCGTAGATGCGGCTAACCTGAACGGCAAACGTGTGGAACAGCGTTGCGAGAACTGGGTCGGGGTGCGGCTCCGTTCCATACCGCCGGTGCAGCGCGAGCTGGAACTCCCGCCGCAGCTCCGCCGCGATGTCTTCGGCGTTCCGGGGTCCGCGGCCCAGCGTCATGTACCTTCGCTCTCCTCGGACGGACTCGGCCGCGGCGTCGGGTCATCCGCTGTATTCACGCCCTCGCTGTCGCCCGGCGGTGTCGGGAACTCACGCTCGGCGCATAGACTCCCGGGATCCGGCGGCACCTCGTCCTTCGACGGCAGTTTCGCTTCCTGCAACCCCGGCTGATTCTTGACGGTCGCCGCCTTGAGCTTTACTTCACCGCCCGCCACAACCTCGGTGTTGCCCTTCGACTGGATCGACAGCACGGAACCGGCACGGCTGATCACCGAGCTGCGTATGTTGGCGTAATCGTTCGTCGCGGCGTGGTAGATGTTCCCGTCCGCACGGTGAATCAACGTCTGACACGTGAGGCGGATCTCCCCGTTCGGAGCCTCGAGCGCGATGTCTCCCTCCGAGCGAATCGTGACGGTGTGTCTGCCTTCTTCATCGTTCTTGAGTTGCAGCACGCACCTGCCATTGGCCGAGAACAACTCGACGAGCTCAGAACCTTCATCGTCCACCAGCCGGATGGTATTTCCGCGCCGCGTCACGATCTGCTTGACTCCGTTGTCCTCGCCGGCCCCGGCCGTGTCCGGCGCCGTATCCACTCCGTTCCATGCGGAGCCGAGCACGAACGGCCGCTCGGGATCTCCCAGCTCGAATCCGAGCACGACCTCGTCGCCCACCTCGGGCAGGAACGCGAGTGGCCTGCCATCGATACCGCACCTGGATGCGGCCCAAACTGTCGGGATCGATGTTGTCCACCACTTCTCCGGTAACGAGCCCGTGCGCGACTCGAAGTTGCGGCCTTTTCCGGTTGCCGAATCGCGGTGCGGGGGTAGCGGTGAACGTGTTCGAGTACTGCTCATCCTCCAAACGATGGACGACCTCCGTCACACCGAACGTCCCGGTCGTGAGTAGCGCAGAACGCTCGCTGTCGTTGAGCGTCACCAAGTCGCCAGCCGCGACCGCGACGCTGACACTCGTGCCTTCCACGACGACGGCTCCAGCCAGCCGCCGTTCACTTTCGCGCTGCAACGCCTTGCTCGCACCGGCGAGGGTGGGACTGCGGCTCGGGGAGACGAGTACGTTCGCGTCACCG
>JBDHHL010000108.1:0-11073 GCA_039589375.1 Gemmatimonadota bacterium
ATGGAGAGGATCTCGAATGCGGTGCCGCTGTCGAGTCCTTTCTCCAATACTGTCTTGGAGATGGAGTCCGGGTTCTCGAGCACCGCTTTGTGAGAGCTCGCCGAGCCGATGGTCGATACGATACCCTCACCGACCCGGGCCAGGATCGTCTCTTCGCCGGCGCCACCGACCAGCCGGTGGATGTTCGCGCGGACGGTCACCCGCGCGGTGGCGATGAGCTGGATCCCGTCCTTCGCCATCGCCGCCACCTTCGGCGTCTGGATCACCTTCGGGTTCACCGACACGTGCACCGCCTCGAGCACGTCACGGCCGGCGAGATCGATGGCTGCCGCGCGCTTGAAGTCGAGGTCGATATTCGCCTTGTCGGCGCTGATCAGCGCGTTCACCACGTTGCCCACATTGCCGCCGGCCAAATAGTGGGCCTCCAGTTCCCTGGTCTCGAGCTTCAGGCCGGCCTTGGTGGCAGAGATCAGCGGCCACACGATGGTCGATGGGCTCACCTTTCGTAGTCGCATGCCGACCAAGGTGGAAAGCGCCACGTAGGCGCCCGATGCCAGCGCTGTGATCCACAGCCGAACCGGCACCATCCAGAAGATGAACATGATCAGCGCGAAGCCGGCGATCACGAAAATCAGCGTCACGCCCGAGAGTAACTCTTCCATTGTCGTTCTTCCTTCCTGTACCTTATTCCCCGAACTTGCGTCGGTCCTCCTAGTCGTCCGTCGACGCCGGCACTTCCTTCACCGCGCGCACGACGTGCCGGTAGCCCTCGGATTGGAGGATCTCGATCGGCTGGCCTTCCTCGATCCAAGGGCCCTCGCTCACCACATCGACCCGTTCGCTGCCGAATACACCGACTCCGGCGGGCCGCAGGTCCGTGGCAGCCGTTCCCAGCATACCGATCAGCTCGGGGCGTACATCCCCCGAGACGTAGCCCGCCTCCTTCGTCGTGGCCTCACGCAGGAATACACCGCCCATACCGCGGCTCCAGCGCAGATGTCGCAGGAACGCGAAGGCGATAACCCCGGTGAGAACTATCGCCACCAACACCACCATCAAAGCCGTGCTAAGATCCATAAGCGTAGGGAATCGGCCCAGCATCGACAGCACGAATCCGGCACCCAGGGCGAGAATGCCCAGGGCGCCGGCGGCGCCGAAGCCGGGTATCACGAGTACCTCCAGCCCAATCAGTACGAGGCCGGCAGCGATCAATATGAGCTCTTCCAGACCGGCCAAACCCACGATCAGGTGCGCTCCAAAGAACAGCCCCAGGCCAATGAGACCGGCCATTCCACCGAAGCCGAAGCCCGGCGTCTTGACCTCGAACAGCAATCCTAGGAAACCCAGCGTCAGTAGCAAGGGAGCCACCACCGGATGCGTCAGGAACCGGACGATCAACTCCGCCCAGTTGGGGCTGACCGTCGTCACCGCTGCCCCCTGCTCTCCCAATGCCGCCAGCAAATCATCGAGATTAGCGTACAGACCTTCCGCGTAGCCCAGACCGGTCGCCTCATCCGCCGTCAACGTCAGCAGCTCGCCGGCCGCCACAATTCCCGGTATCTCGATCGTCTCATCGACCATCGCTTCGGCCACGCGCGGATCGAGCCCCCGAGCCTCGGCCAGCGCCCGGAACTCCGACCGCATCGCGCTGACCATCTTCTCCGACGCCTTCTGCCCTTCACCAGTCACCGGCGTCGCAGCTCCGATAGTCGCACCCGGCCGCATGTAGATCTCTTCCGCCGCCAGCGCGATCATGGCGCCCGCGGAGAGGGCGCGATCCACATAGGCGTACACCGGCACACGGGATTCCTGCACCGCGTCGACGATCTGCCAGGCCGCATCGACGCGACCGCCCGGCGTGTTGATGTCCATGACCGCGAACGGCGCGCCCATCTCCCAGGCCGTCTCGAGGCTGCGTTTGACGAATGGACCGAGCCCCTTATCGATCACACCGTCGATGGGGATCCGGTAGACCTCGGATTGCGCGGCCAATGGCGCGGGGACAAACCCAAGCGCCAGCGCGCAGACACAGGCAAGCCGGAGAATACGTCCCTGAAGATCCATGCTCATAACCCGTGTACGAGTCGACTTCCAGTTGCACGGCCAGGTATCGGGTCGGCGCAAAGGCTGGTGATTACAACAGGAATCTATGTCCGGCCCGATCGAGCGGCAACGCGAGGCGTCCGTCGAACCGCCTTTGCCCCGATGCCACGGTCCCATGAATTACTACACGCGGGGAAACGCCTTATTCGTCCTATCGCCTGTTCCTGACGGCTTGACAGTGACGCGTGCCTCCGGGTACGTTGGCCGATCTAGCGTTCGTATCAATAAAACAGCGTCCCCCGCTACGCGTCGCTAGCTTGTGATAATGGCCGAAAACGCCCTGTCCGCACACACCGAGCACGAGGAGAAACTCGTGCGGCTGCTCGACATCGCCGCCGAGATTTTCGCCGACAAGGGCTATCATCACGCCTCTATTCGCGATCTTTCCCGCGAGGCCGGCGTCAGCCTGTCCGGGCTGTACTACTACTTCAGCAGCAAGGAAGAGCTGCTGTTCATGATCCAGGAGCGTAGCCTCCGCAGTATCCTGTCGCGACTCGAAGAACAGCTCGAAGGGCTAACCGATCCGGAGAACAAGCTCCGTATCGTGATTCACAATCATGTGGAATTCACCGCGCGAAACATGTCCGCCATGCGCGTCCTGAATCACGAGTACGACGCCCTGAAGGGCCGTTTCCGTGTCAGAATCGGCCATTTGCGACTCCAGTACTCGAACACATGTACCGAAATACTGCGCGAACTGCGCCGCTCGAGCGGCGCCGCGGATGCCGTTCCGCTCAACATCGCCACCTCCGCGCTGCTCGGGATGATGAACTGGATCTACGCCTGGTACCTTCCAGAGACGAACGTTCCGGTCGAACGGCTGACCGATCATCTGCACCGGCTGTTCGTCGGCGGCTTCATCAACCGATCCGAACACGCAGCTGCAACCGAGCCGGCGCAGGCGTGACCCTCTCAGCCATCAGGTGGCTATCAAGTGGCGATCAGGTGTATCAGCATTCTATCAGGTAGCTATCACGCAAGATCGCTCTGTGCGGAAAGCGACACTGGATGAGATCCTCCGGCATCGTTCAGGAACTGTTTAGGCGGCGCGTTCCCCATATTCTGGGTGTCTACCTGGCCGCCGGCTGGGCCGTGCTCGAGTTCACCGATTTTCTGGTAAACCGCTTCGTGCTCTCGCCGCACCTGACCGACTTCGCCATGCTCGCCTGGGTGCTGCTGGTGCCATCGGTGCTGATGCTCGCCTGGTACCACGGAGCGCCGGGACGGGACGAGTGGACAAAGTTCGAGAAGATCGGTATCCCGACCAATCTTGTCGTCGCAGCGGCGCTGCTCGGAGCCGTGTTCGGAGGTAGAGATCTGGGAGCGGCGACCGAGTCGGTCACGGTCGAGGACGAGACCGGCGAGACGGTGGAGCGCACGGTGCCAAAGGGCGAGTTCCGTAAGAACCTCGCCTCGTTCTACTTCGACAACGTTTCGGGTGATACCGCCCTCGATTGGCTGCAGTACGGAATCCCCTTGGCACTACAGAGCGACTTAGCTCAGGACATCTTCCTCGGGGTTCGCGACGCCGGCGAGACCCGAGTACGGTTACGAGAAGAAGGGTTTAGCGACGGGCTCGGCGTACCGCTTCCGCTGAAGCGAGAGATCGCGACCCAACTGCACGTCGGCCACTTCATCGTCGGGGATGTCTCTCGCGAGGCCGGCGAACTGGTCGTCACGATGCGCTTGTACGAGACGCGGCGCAGCAAGCTGATACAGGAGCGGACATTCTCCGGAGACGACCTCTTCGCGCTGGCGGATGAGATGAGCGTTCAGCTCAGGCACGACCTCGGGGTCCCGACACAGGTCATCGAAGAAGGCAAAGATTTGCCCGTATCCGAGTTGCTCACTGCGTCGATACCCGCATATCGATCCTACGTTGAAGCGGCCCGAGCTCACATAATGGCGGAAGACCTCGGGGCGATGGTGACGCATCTAGAGAGGGCCGTGGCACGAGACCCCCAGTTCGCGGACGCACACTTCACGCTCTTCGGCGCTTACTTCAACCTCAATAGAATGGATGAAGCCCGGGCGGCAGCGCAGGCGGGAATGCAGTTCATTTACAAGCTTCCGGAGCGGAGCCAGTTCGAGCTCAAAGCGGTCTACTACTGGCTGGTCAGACAGGAGGCGGATCGGGCACTGGCCGCTGCCGGCATGTACGCCGAGCTGTATCCGGAGGACGTCGAAGCACATCTATTGCTCTCCCAGTTTCGTTATGCCCGCGGGGAGATAGTCCGAGCCGTATCCGCCCTGGAAAGAGCCCTGGAACTCGAACCCAACCGGGTAGATGTGCTCCTTACCGCCGGAGGTATACACGAAGGAGCCGGCGAGTTCGATGCGGCGCTCGGTTACTACGAGCGGTACGCAGCCGCGTCACCGAACGACCCCGGCGCATTCATCAGGCTCGGCCGTTTTCACCGCACACGCGGAGAGCACGAGGCCGCGAAACGCCAATTCGAGAAGGCCTTGATCGTAGACCCGGACAACGTCATCGCGATGACATCGCTAGCCGACGTCGATAGAGATCTGGGCCGCTTCGAGCGCGCTGTGACCGGCTACGACGAGGCGCTGGCGGCAGCCGTCACCACTGAACAACGCGCCGGCATCTATGATGCCTACAAGTCCTACTACGAGCTGCGCGGGCAGCCTATTGTGGCGATCGACTATATGCATCGTCGCTTTGCCGAGATGGAACGGTACGCGGGCCCCTTCAACACGCTGCAGCAGAAGCTGCAAAATCTGCACACCTATGTCGCGGCCGGACAGGCGGACGTCGCGAAGGACACGCTCGCTTCGATCGCGAAGCAACTATCACCGCCGAACGACGTCATACTCGCGCTGGGTCAACTGAACGTCTACTTGGCGCTGGAAGACGCGGACTCGGTGGAGGTAGCGATTGAGGGACTCGATCGTTTCATCGAGGCTTGGGGCCTCGAGTACGCGCGGCCTATGGCTATTAGGGCGCACGGGCGCGTGCTCGAGATTCGGGGCGACTGTTCGGAAGCCGTCGTTAGCTACGAGAGAACGCTGGAGCTCTGGCCGACCGGCGTCGAGATTCTCGTTGACATCGGGCGCTGCTACAGGAAGCTCCAGCAGTTCTCTGAAGCGGAGCAGAACCTGACACGTCTGCTAGAGGTCCGCCCGTATCATCCGCTGGCCCACCACGAGCTGGCCCTCATCTACGCCGACAGCGGCGATCGCGATAAAGCGCTGGAACACCTGCGGACGGCGCTCGAAGTTTGGAGCGATGCCGATCTCGTCTATCAGCCTGCCCGTGAGGCACGGGAGAAACTAGCCGAGCTGAGTTCCGGGTCGTCCTAGCGTCGCCGGTAGTAGACCGCCCCCTCCATATCCAGACGGTCACCCTCCAGCGACAACGCCACGACCCTCTGAGCCAGCTCGCCTTTGAGCACGAGGACGTCGCCGATCACCGAATAAGTCCCCCGATTACTTTCGCCGGCCGTCGTCGTGGGATCGTCCTGTTGACCGCGCGCCTCGGCGGCGAGATAGATTGACGATTTCCACACGAAGCGATCGCCTTCCTCGAACTCGATCGTGTCCTCGACGCTGCGTTCCCGCTCGTACTCGGGGTCCGTGCTCGGGGGTCGGCCATCCCGGTACCGGATCCACAGGCCCACGAGCGCCGCGATGGCCGCCGCATCTACATCGGGCGGCCTTGCCGTCACGGTCGCGGCCATCGCCTCGACGGTATTCTTGATATCCGGGAAGTTGTCCGGAGTGGCCACCCCCAAGATGACCAATCCCGTGCGGTGCGGCGTGAACAGACCCGCGACTCGTGTGGAGACCGATCCGCCGTGCTGGTTCCTCGCCGTGAAACTGGCGAGCGTGGCCGGCAGCCCTGCCAGCGTCGTGTCGATCGGGCCCTCGGTCGGACTCTTGCTCATGTTGGCCAGGCGGGAAAACGACCTCATACTCGCAAGGGCATCCTCGACGCTCTCGTACAGCCCCGGCGCTACGAAGATGGCGCCCGCTTGGCCATTCGAGGCTAGAACACGGACGTGTGCCACCGCCTGCCGCACATACCAGCCCGGCGGCAACGTGTACGCCATATTCCAGCCCGGAAACTCGTCAACGCTTTGGGCGACAGCGTGACTTGGCAAACCTAGAACGAGGGCCTGGAGGACGGCGGCCGGAATGATGTAACCGTATAGTCTCATGATTGAATCATGCATCGCGCCATATCCGAGGGCAAGCGTTTGGCGTCAGGCGACAGGTCTTGCCGCCGACTGGGCGCGCAGGCATTCTATTCCCCGGTTCTTCCACGCCAGACCGAGATGCCCGCAGCGCGCAGCTATGCGGGCATCCCGTTCGATACAGAGAACGGCCTCGATTTGACAGCTGCAGGTTGCGACGAGCGAGCGAACAGGGAGAGGAGACCTACAACATGTCCGACAAAGACGTCGTCCTCGTAGAGAAGTCGGATCACATAGCGACCGTCACCATCAACCGTCCCGACAAGTTAAACGCGCTGGACGCCCAGGTGATCGTTGCGCTCGCCATGGCGCTCGAGCAACTCCGGCAGGATCCGGACGTACGCGTGGCCCTGCTAACCGGCGCCGGCGAAAAGGCGTTCATAGCGGGCGCCGACATCTCCGAGTTCAAGGGTTCGCCCGCCGTGGAACAGTACCGGATCATGCAGACCGGCGACATCTACTCAGCCGTGGAGCGGTTCCCCAAGCCGACCATCGCCATGATCAACGGCTTCTGCCTGGGTGGAGGCTGCGAGGTCGCCATGGCCTGCGACATCCGGGTCGCCGGTGACAAGGCGAAGCTTGGACAGCCTGAGACGAACCTTGGAATCATCCCGGCCGGCGGTGCTACCCAGCGCTTGCCGCGTTTGGTGGGCCAGGGCCGCGCCATGCGTCTCATCTACACGGGCGACATCATCGATGCGGCGGAAGCCGAGAGGATCGGTCTGGTAGACGAGGTCGTACCCCAGGACGAGCTCAAGGACCACGTCATGAAGCTAGCCGGCAAGATCGCGCAGAAGAGCCCCGCGTCGCTGCAGGCCGCCAAGGAAACGATCCGCGCCGCCTGGCAGATGCCGCTCGATGCCGGCCTGCGCTTCGAGAAGGCCTGGTTCGGCCTGCTGTTCTCGACCGAGGACAAAGAAGAGGGCGTGACGGCGTTTCTCGAGAAGCGCAAACCGGAGTTTACTGGCAAGTAAGGCAGGCTTTGATGCGGGCTTTGAATAATGAACATCGAACACCGAGTGTCGAATTTCCAAACGTATGAAGCTCGACAGGCCACTTCATTATTCCCTGATCGATATTCGACATTCGACATTCAAAGGATGACAATCCGATGAGGGTTCGTCTAGTTCCATCGTTGGGCACCGCCTACTTCCTGGCGATGGTCTTCTTCGTGACCTACCCGGGCTACGTACCGTTCGATCGCATTCGGCCCTTCGTCCTGGGCATGCCCTTCTCGCTGTTCTGGCAGGTCCTGTGGATTTGCGGCGCCGTGCTGGTTCTCGCCGGCGTCTTCCTCTGGGAGCAGAACCGCCAGGGCCGCCCTGCGCAGACGGGCAACGGCGGCGGACAGTCCACAGATCAGCCAAACGCCTAACCGGGTGGGCATTTGATGGAACGCTGGGTCATCGTCACTCTCGTTACCGCCGCCTATCTAGCTCTGTCGCTGATGATCGGCTGGCTGTCCGGTCGCCGCGCCAGCGATACCGTCACCGGCTACGTGGCCGGAGACCGCGGCTTCGGCCTGTTGGTCATGTACTTCATCATGGGCGCGATGATATTCAGCGCCTTCGCGTTCCTGGGCACACCGGGGTGGGCCTACAGCCGAGGTGGCGCGGCATTCTACGTCTTCTCGTACGGGGTTCTGGGATTCGCTCCCTGGTACGTACTCGGACCGCGCGTGGCACGCGTCGGCCGCGCCTTCGGCCACGTCACGCAGGCCGAGCTCCTATCGCACCGGTTTCAGAGCACGGCGCTCTCGGTCCTGATCGCCATCGTGTCGATCGTCGCCTTCATCCCGTATATCGCGCTGCAGATGAAGGGCGCCGGCATCGTGTTCAACGCCGTGACCGACGGGCACGTCCCGATCTGGGCAGGAGCGGCAGCCGCCTACGTCGTCGTCATGCTCTACGTATTGAAGAGCGGCGTGATGGGCGTGGGCTGGACGAACACTTTCCAGGGCATCTTCATGCTGGTCATCGCCTGGGTGCTCGGCCTCTGGCTGCCCAACCATTTGTACGGTGGCATCGGGCCGATGTTCGAGCGAATCGCCGACATGCGGCCGGAATTACTCACCGTCCCGGGCCTGAATGACAGCGGCGAGCCCTGGAGCTGGGGCGCCTATTCCTCGGCCGTCCTGGTGAGCGCGATAGGATTCACGATGTGGCCCCACCTGTTCATGAAGGGGTTCGCCGCGAAGGACGACCGAACGCTCAAGTTGACCACGGTGCTTTATCCGACATTCCAGCTGTTCCTGCTGCCGCTCTACTTCATCGCTTTCGCTGGCGTTCTCTTCGCCGTCAAGCCTCCGTCGGCGGATTTCATCTTGCCGCACATGATCCTCAGCACGGAGATCACGCCCGTCGTAGTCGGGCTGTTCTGCGCCGGCGCCCTCGCGGCTAGCATGTCCACAGGCGACGCGATGCTGCACGCATCGGCATCGATCTACGTCCAGGACATGCACCGAAAGGTCTTCGACAAGAAACTGAGCGATCATGGCCGCAGGCGGCTCATCCGTATCGTCGCGGTCGTCGTCGGGGTCATCGCCTACTACATAGCCATCAACACCGAGATGTCGCTGGTGGCCCTGTTGCTCGCCGCCTACGGCGCCGTCGTCCAGTTCGCCCCCATCACAGCCGCCGCCTTCTTCTGGAAGCGCGCCACGCCGGCCGGCGCCGTCACGGGACTCGTGGCGGGCGCGGCGGTCACTCTGTTACTTCGGCAGCTGCCGGACCTGCGGCCATCCGGGATGCACGAGGGAATCTGTGGGCTAGTCGTGAACTGCGTCTTACTGATCGCCGTTAGCTTGGCAACGCAACCGATGCCGAAGCAGCACGTCGACTCGTTTGTGGACGCGAGTCACAAGGCGGCATAGCGCGCTACGCCTGGCGGCTAGGTCTGGAGCGCCGGGCGCCTGAGGTGGAAGTCCGTCGCATCCTGGTACGCCTTCGCCACGGCCAGGGTCTCGGCCTCGCCGAACAGCTTGCCCATGAAGCTAATGCTCGTCGGCGCGCCGTCTTCGCGGAAACCGTTTGGCAGCACGACGCACGGATGACCCGTGAGGTTCGTCAGCAACAGGTTGCTACCGCCGAACGACGGAACCACATACACATCGATCTCCGACATGATCTCGGCCATCGCCTCCATGGCCAGAGTACGCAGCCGGTTCGCCTGGATGTATTCGACGGCGGGTATCAGCCGCGACTGCCGGAACACATTCGGCCACGCGTTGCGGATCTGCCGAACCAAGAGATCGTCCTGGTTCGTGCGCGTGAGCTCGTCGAACGCGGCCGCCGCTTCGGCTCTCAGGATGAACGACATGGCTCCGATCGGCAGATCCGGCAGCTCGATGGGCGTCAGATCGAGGCCCATAGCGCTCAGCGATTCGAGCGTAGCCTCATCGAACCGCTTCCATTCTTCCTGTTCTTCTCGTTCGCTCTCGAACGCGCTCTTCACGTAGCCGATGCGAAGGCCGCTGACATCCAACTCCGCGTCCCAGTTGAAGGGGGCATCCACGACCGACAGATCACGCCCGTCCGGGCCGTGTATCGCATCGAAGACGAGGGCGCAGTCCTCTACGCTTCGGCAAAGCGGGCCGATCTTGTCCATGCTCCACGAGAGCGCCATCGCCCCATGCCGGCTGACGCGGCCAAACGTCGGCCGCAGGCCCGTCGTTCCGCAGCGAGTACTGGGCGAGACGATTGAGCCCAGGGTCTCCGTACCGATCGCGAAACCGACCAGCCCGGCCACCGTCGCCGACGCGGAACCTGCGGACGATCCGCTCGACCCCTGTTCGTAGTCCCACGGATTGCGCGTCCTTCCGCCGTACCAGACGTCGCCCCAGGCCAGGGCACCGAGCGTCAATTTGGCGATGAGGACGGCCCCCGCTTCCTCGAGCCGCTTCACGACCGTCGCGCTCTCGTCGATCACCTGGTCCTTGTACGGCATCGCTCCCCACGTGGTCTTGTAGCCGGGAACGGCGAGCAGGTCCTTCGCGCCCCAAGGGATCCCGTGCAGCGGGCCCTTGTAGCCGCCGGCAGCGATCTCCGCATCGGCGCGCCGTGCCTGCTCGAGCGCCAGGTCCTCCGTCAGCGTGATGACGCACTCCAGCTTCGGCCCATACTTCTTCAGCCTGCCCAGATACATCCTCGTCAAATCCTCAGAACTGACTAGCTGCGCCTCGACCAAAGCGGCGAGGTGAGTGACGGGGCGGAACGCGAGCTGTTCGAGATCGGAGGGGGCTCCGTCTACTCTAACCACGCTACGCCGCGACGGGCGCCGCGGAACGTCAACGGAGGCACCTGCCGTGAGCGGGTTGAAGTAGAGCGCGGGGGCAACGCTGTTCGGCAGCTCGACCTCACGCAACATCTCGTAGCTCTCCAAATTGCCGTTAAGCCCGCGCAGCATCAGATCGCGTTCTTCATCGGTGAACTCGAGGCCTGCAACCTGCTCGGCGTCTTGGAGCATCTCCTTTGTGATCCTCGGCTCTTCCTCGTCCTGCAGCCGAGCCCACAGCACGCCGGGCAGCAGCGTCGACGAAAGCCCGAGACCCGAGAAGTAGGCAAGAAAAGTTCGGCGTGTCAGTCGGGTAGCTGCGCTCATAACCCCCCCTGAAGTTTCTTCAGGCTTCGAATATCGAATATCCCAGGACTGTCCGGTTAGAAGTCAAAGAGTGACAACTGGTTACGAATATCGGAGTCCTCAGAATTGTAGACGTCTCGTGTAAGTACTTGTTGCATGGCCACTTTCTCAAACAGAC
>JBDHHL010000109.1:0-11059 GCA_039589375.1 Gemmatimonadota bacterium
CACGAGGAGATTGCCGCCGGCGGCACCTTGGCCTTCAGGATGGGCGCGACGCCCAACAGGGGCTGGGCGGCCGGACCGATGTCGGCGCCGCCATCGATGACGAAGCGGTGACGCAACAACCAAGGCCGAAGCTGATCGGAGGGCGCGACCGATGATCTCACGTCGCGAGATGATCTGTACGACCGGAATGGCGATGGCAGGCCTCGCCGCCGGAGCGAATCGCCTGACTGCGGTAGAGCCGACAATCCAGGGCTACACGTCCATGCGGCGGCCCGTTGACCAACGCAACTTCGTCAGCGAGGCGGTGGACGCGACCATCGAGCGAGTAAGGCGCGACATCGCCGACCCCGAGCTCGCCTGGATGTTCGAGAACTGCTACCCCAACACGCTGGACACGACGGTTCGCTTCTCGATGAAAGATGGCCGCCCGGACACTTTCGTGATCACCGGCGACATCCACGCGATGTGGCTGCGCGATTCGACGGCGCAGGTGTGGCCGTACCTTCCTTTGGCGGACGAAGACGACGACCTGAAGGGCCTGCTGGCGGGCGTTGTGAACCGCCAGACCCAGTGCATCTTGATCGATCCATACGCCAACGCCTTCAACGACGGACCGACCGGCGGTGGTTGGGAGAGCGATCTCACCGACATGAAGCCGGAACTGCACGAACGGAAATACGAGATCGACTCGCTATGCTATCCCGTTCGCCTGGCGCACGGGTACTGGAAGACGACCGGCGACGCCTCGGTACTGGACAGCGACTGGCAGGCCGCCGCCAAACTCGTGGTGAAGACGTTTAGGGAGCAACAGCGTTTGAACGGCCGCGGGCCATACAAGTTTCAGCGACTCACTGCCGTGTCCTACGACACGGTACCGCTGGGCGGCTACGGCAACCCGACAAGAAAGGTCGGTCTCATCCACTCCATGTTCAGGCCGTCCGATGATGCCTGCGTCTATCCATTCCTCGTGCCATCGAACCTGTTCGCTGTCGTGGCGTTGGGACGACTGGCCGAGATCTTCTGGGAAGAGCTAGGCGATCGCGCGTTCGCCGAGGAGTGCGAGGAGTTCGCGGGCGAAGTCGCCGCGGCGATCCGTGACTATGCAGTGGTCGAGCATCCGAAGCGCGGGCAGGTCTACGCCTACGAAGTCGATGGCTTCGGCAACGCGCTGTTCATGGATGACGCCAACGTCCCCAGCTTGCTCGCGCTTCCATACTTGGGTGCCGTCGAGACGTCGGACCCGCTCTACCAGGCGACCCGGAGGCTAATACTAAGCGAGGACAACCCCTACTTCTTCCGGGGCACGGCCGGCGAAGGCATCGGGGGGCCGCACGTGGGGCTCGACATGATCTGGCCGCTGGGCATCACGATGCGCGCGCTCACCAGCACCGATGACGACGAGATCTCCTTCTGCCTGAGCATGCTGAAGGAGACGCACGGCGGGACCGGCTTCATGCACGAGTCCTTCCACAAGGACGACCCCTCCAACTTCACCCGGTCCTGGTTCGCTTGGGCCAACACGCTGTTCGGCGAACTGATCGTGACGCTGCACGACGAGCGCCGCAGACTGTTGACTACGCCGCTGTGAGGTAGCCATGCCGGTCACCGATCGTCGCGGCTTCGTTCGCTCGATGGGCGCCGCCGCGGTCGCCAGCACTGTGCCGCCGCCGCTCAAAGCGATTCTGGTGCCGGAAGACGATCTACAGGCACGCGGAACGCCTCGGGTCGCGCTGCTATCGGAGCCCGGCTTTCCGACTATCGATGCGCAAGTTCTAGATGAACGAACTTTGCAGCGGGCGCTGGAGGGATTCGAGGCGACGCTGCTGCGCGTTGCTGACCTCGACCGGCTCGACCCACAGGCTTTCGACGTCTTCATTAGCACCTACGGCTCGGCCTTCCCCAAGGAAGCGTGGGAGCGGCTGCTCGGGTATTTTGAGTCCGGCGGCAACTGGGTGAACATCGGCGGTGTGCCTCTCGCCGTGCCGGTGCACAGAGAGGCGAGCGGTTGGCGCCCGGAGACGCGGCAGACCGCGTACCACAAGACGTTGGGAATCACCCAAGCCTTTCCCGTGGACCTGACCGGACTAGCGACGTACGAATCGAATCCGGCCATTGACTACTCGCGCTCGCTGGCCGGCGCCGTGAGCGCGCGGACCGCCTACGAGCTCTACTATCGTCTCACACGCGAAAAGGAGTACCCGGACGAGGACGGTTCCGACGGACCGCGGGAAGCGGTTGTGGAGCCCCTGGTGTCGGTACGAGGCTCTGATGAGCACGCTGTTGCCGCGCCTATCGTCCGCGTCGATCGGTTGCTGGGCCCCTACGCCGGCGGCCGCTGGATACTCGCCAACCTGGACGGCTCGATTTCTTCCGCCGCGCTCAGGAGCCTGGTACTGGATGCCGCACTCGGCGCGCATCGGTTGCGCGCCCAACCCTCGCTCGCCTGTTACCGCAACGGCGAGACGCCTTCCATTTCAGTGACACTGAAGTCGCCGTCCTCGCAGCGCCGCAAGGACGCTTCGTGTCGGATCACAGTCTTCGATAGGGGCGACAACCCGATCGCGGAGACCACGTTACCGCTGGAAGGCGCGGGCTTCGTTATCACGGCAAGCGCTTCACTCCAGACCGGCGCTAGCGCGGCCTTACAGCCGGGCCTCTATCGCGTCGAAGCAGCGCTCGAGTCGACAAACGCGGCGCTCGACGGCCTGAAGGCCACGACGGGGTTCTGGGTCTTCGATCGCGAGTTGCTGGCGAGCGGCGAGCCGCTCACGACCGACGCACACACGCTGTTGAGAGACGGCAAGCCCTACATCGTCACCGGCACGTCCTACATGGCAACGGACGTGCACCGTCGGTTTCTGCTCGAGCCGAACCCATACGTCTGGGACCGCGATTTCGCAGAGATGAGGCGCGCCGGCATCAATATGATCCGCAGCGGGATCTGGACCGGCTGGCGCAACTACATGGCCGAGGTCGCTCGCTTCAACGAGGCAGCGCTGCGCGCCCTCGATGCGTTCCTGCTCACCTCACGCAAGTACGACATCCCGGTCATCTTCACCTTCTTCGCTTTCATCCCGCCCAGCTGGGGCGGAGAGAACCCGTACCTCGACCCGCAAGCGATCGAAGCGCAGAGGACCTTTCTCTCCCTCATCGCCCAGCGCTACAAAGACACGAGCGGCGTGATCTGGGATCTCATCAACGAGCCGTCCTTCTGCTCACCGGATCATCTCTGGTTGACGCGCCCGAACTACGACGAGCACGAGGTGCGCGCCTGGCGTGCCTGGCTGCAGGACCGGTTCGCCGCCGACTCCGATGCAGAGCTCGAGCAGATACTGTCGGAGAAGTGGCGTACGCTGCCGGGCGAAGCACTGGACCTGCCGAGGCTAGAGGAGTTCGGCGACCGTAACATCTTCGAGGAGAGTCGTCCGCTCAAAGCGATGGACTACCGGCTCTTCGCCAACGACATGTTCACCCGTTGGGCGAAGCAGTTGGCGGATGCGCTGCACGCGGCCGGCAGCCCGAGGCAACTGGTGACCGTCGGCCAGGACGAAGGGGGCACCTACGAGCGACCCGCACCCATGTTCCACGGCCCCACCGTGGCCTTCACTTCAAACCACACCTGGTGGCTCAACGACGATCTGCTCTGGGATAGCGTTGTGACCAAGACGCCCGATCGCCCAAACCTGATCTCCGAGACGGGCATCATGTTCTACGAGAAGATCGACGGCAGTGCCTGGCGCGGCGAGGCGGACGCGCGCGACCTGCTGGAGCGCAAGCTGGCGCTCGCGACGGCGGTGGGTGGCGCCGGCTGGATCGAGTGGATCTGGAACACGAATCCGTACATGCCGCTCGACAACGAGGCGGCCATCGGCCTGCTGCGCCCGGACGGTACCGCCAAGCCCGAACTCCAGGTGCTGCGGGACATCGCGCGGTTCGTCGCCGAGTCGCAGCCGCTGATGGAGGAGCGGGAGCGAGAGCCCGCCGTAATGGTGATCCCGCACTCCCACATGTTCACGGCACGCAACTTCGCGACGGAGGCGACGCAGCGCTGCGTTCGCGCGATGCACTATCATTGCCGTGTGGTGATGGGCGCGGTCAGCGAGTACGCGCTCGACCGGCTCGGCTACGAGCCGCAACTACTCATCGTGCCATCGCCTCGGGTTTTGACCCAGAAGGCGTGGGAGCAGTTGACGCACCTGGCCGAACGCGGGGCCACGCTGTTGGTGACGGGCCCGATCGACTACGACGAGCACTGGCTGACGGTTCCGCGGCTAGAACCCTTCGGCATCGATGCCCGCACCGCCGCCGTAGCTAACGAAGAAGACCTCGAATTGGACGGTACGACCCTACGGCTCAGTTATCGCGACCTGAAGATCCAACGCGTCGAAAAGGCGGTTTTCGCGGGAGGTTCGCCGGCACGCGTGGTTCGAGTACCGCTTGGTCGCGGCAGCTTGATCTGGTCACCGCTGCCTGTCGAGCTGGCGGAACAGACAGGGCCGACGGTCGCGCTTTATCGCTACGCCCTTGCCCAAGCAGGCGTCGAGCCCGCCTTCGAGCTAGGCCTCGACGAACCCGGCGTGTTGACGTACCCCGCCGTCTATCGGGATGCCGTGCTCTACGCCCTCGTCTCCGAATTGGGGACAGCAACTACGGTCACGCTACGGCACCTTGAAACCGGCTCGCTTCTGGAGGCCTCTCTGCAGCCGGGCCGGGCGGCCCTGGCGCTATTGGATAGGAGCGATGGCAAGCTAGTCCGCCGCTACGGCAGCGTGACCGGGAGCTGAGCAGCTAGCAACCGTCCTCGGGCTGCAGGACCTACTCGGCTCAACGCATGGCGGCCGAGATATCGGCCGGATAGTCACGCGCCTCAACCAGCTCGCTCAGCTTCTCGGCCACGTACCGCCGATCGTCCTGAAAGGTGACGCCCAGCCACGGGCCACCGGCGGGAATGACCTTCACCCGCGCGCGACCAGCAGCGATGAGGTCGTTCACGGCAGTGCTGAGCAAAAACTCCGAGTCGGGATCCGAGAGGTGATCTTCGAGAAAGCTGGAGAACTTCTCGCGCAGCAGCGGGAACGCGGCGCGCGTGGCCGCCCAGATATTCATCGAAATCGTCTCGCTGCCGTCCAGCACATATCGCTGGCCCGCCACCGTCACACCGGCCAGCGCTCCGTTCGCATCCTCGATCTTCTTGACCTCGGTCACGCGCGTGAGATAGCCTTCGGCGTCTACTTCACACACACCGCGCGACACGCCACCGTGCTCCGACAGTGTATCGCGCAGCGTGTAGCCCGCCGCCGCGAACTCGGGAATGCCGGCATCTCTTTCGTTACGCAGATGATCGGCCAGCGCCGCGTACGCGCTCGCCCCATAGAAATCGTCCGCATTGATCGCCACAAAGGGCCCGCTCACCTCCGCTTCCGCGGAGAGGACCGCGTGACCCGTGCCCCACGGCTTCACGCGCTCGGCAGGAAGGGTGAAGCCCGGCGGAAGTGCGTCCAACTCCTGATAGGCAAACGTAAAGGCAACGGATCTTCCGAACACCTGGTCCATGTGCTCGCGCAGGGCACCCTTCAGCTCGCGTCGCGTAACCAGGACGACCTTGGTGAAGCCGGCGCGCACGGCGTCATAGATCCCATAGTCCATCAGCGCCTCACCGCTGGGGCCCACCGGCTCTATCTGCTTCAAGCCGCCGTAGCGAGTGGAGAGCCCAGCAGCCAGGACAACCAACGTCAAGTCCATGCGATATCGCTCTTTCGAGGAATCTGTTGACGATCAAATGTGCGGGATCGATACACAGTACCTGATACCTGCGGCGAGGGGCAAGCTGGAAACCCTTTCGGCAGGAATCCGCTTGCCCCCTTAAGAACTCCCCGCAAGTACCCTACATCGTCGTCGGCGACGCCCCTTTCACATACTTATTGAACCACTCCAGAATCCGCTGCGCGAAGTCGAGTTGATGCTCGCGCTCGAGCAGTCCATGCGGCTCGCGCGGGTAGAGCACGAGATCCGTGGGGACGCCTTTGATTCTTAGCCCCGTGTACAGCTCGATCGACTGGGCGGGATGAACGCGCTCATCCGACAGGCCGTGACCCACCAGCGTCGCCGTCTGCGAGTTGTTCACATGAGCCAACGGCGAGCGGTCCCAGGCCAGCCCCGGGTCGTCGAACCACCACGTGTCCCAGTGCACGATCGACATCTCGTAGGGTATGTCCGTCGTGCCGGTGAACGAGACCCAGTTCGAGATGCCCGCGAAGGGGATCGCCGCCTTGAACCGGTCGCTGTGCTTGGTCGCGGCCCAGGCCGAAAAGTAGCCCCCATAGGAGGTGCCGCTGATCCCAACCCTGTCCGGGTCGACGAGTCCCTGCTCCGCCAGGTAGTCGATCCCGGCGATGACATCGAGGAACTCCTTTCCTCCGAGGTCCCGATGGTCGCCCTTCGAGAAGGCCACGCCGCGGCCACCGCTGCCGCGGTAGTTGGGCATGAGCACGAAGTAGCCGTGCGCGGCCAGCACCTGGGCCGGGTACAGCGCGCGAGTGGTCCAGCCGTCAGAACTGATCCCCTCCGGGCCGCCGTGCGGCATAACGGCCAGCGGGTAACGAGCGCCGGGTATCTCGTTCAGCGGACGAACCAGCACGCCCTCGATGCGCCAACCGTCGGCGCCGCTCCACTCGATGGTCTCCTGCTTTGCCAGTTCCACCTGGCCCAGCCACGGGTTGTGAGTCGTGACGCGGCTCAGTTCGCCGCCCCTGGTTCGGCCGGCGTAGACCTCACGCGGATGCGCGGCCGTATTCACCGCCGTGGCGAAGTTGCGATTACGCTCGTCGAAGCTGACGCCGGCGAAGATCTCGCCGCCGCCGCCGGCGATCCGTTCGATGCCACCGCGATCGGCTTCCAACCTGTTGAGAGCCGTTCGCGTCCCCTCGGCGCCGACGAAGTACAACGTGCCGTCATCGAGCCAGCCGAGTTGCTGAGCACCCCCCTCGTACCCAAGCGTCCGGTTCACTGCTACGCCGCCGTCCCCCGACACCACGAACACGCTCTGCGCCAGCGGGTCGTTCAACGAGACGGCGCCGACGAAGGCGAACTTCTCGCCGTCGGGCGACCAGGCCATGTCACCGAGCTTGCCCGCCGTCTCCGTCAACAGCTGCAGATCGCCGCCCTCGGCCGGGACCGTGTAGATCTTGCGAAACATGTAGCTCGCATCGATGTCGGTCGTCTCGGTAACCTGGACCGCGAACCCCCTACCATCCGGCCTCCAGGTGAAGCTTCGCACCGTCTGGTCGGCCGGCGTGACAGCGTGTCGCTCGCCCGTACCGACATTCTCCACCCACAGCCTGACGTGTCGCGCGCCTTCACTGGCCACCAGCCCATCGTCGCCCATCTCGCGACGCTCCGCCGCCCCAGCCGGTTCCGGCTCGCGCGCCGTAAAGGCGATGCTCTCTCCGTCCGGCGACCATGCGAAGGACATCACTCCCAGCGGTGAATGGGTGAGCAGCGTCGGTTCGCCGCCCCCGGCCGGGACACCGTATACCTGTGTCCGGTTATCGTCCTCGAGGCGCGCCGAGAAGGCCAACGTCGATCCGTCCGGCGACCACTGCGGCGAGCCGGCGCTACGCGGCGCCTCGACGATTGGCATGGCGGGGCCGCCGGCGGCGGGGACCACCCACAGCTCGCTGTAGGGTCGGCCGTACCCCTCACCCTCACCCCGCGGCTTCGTCACCGTGTAGGCAATCAGTTTTCCATCCGGGCTGAGCGCAACGGCGCCCACTTGCTCGATCGAAACGACCTGCTCCGGCGTTATCGCCTGAGCCAGCAGCGCGCTCGGTGGTCCGGCCAGCAATATGAGTGCTGCAATCCAGTATCTCGTTGTGTGCCTGAGCTTCATGCTGCCCCCTAGTTTCTCTTGAGAGTAGGTGAAGGATAGGGTAACAGAGCAATCGAAACCGCGAGTTGGAAGTGCCCGGAAGGGTCCACTCTGAACTCGAAGTCTCGATTGCTCTGTTACTCGTTTACTCGCCTACTCCCAGTAGACTTCTGCAGACGTCCCTAGCTACCTTCGCGCTCCTCTTCCCACTCTTCCCGCGTCATCAACTTCAACGGGGTGAGTTCCTTCTTCTCCAGATCGGAGTTTATGCGGCTGAATTCCCGCTCCGCCGTGATCTCGGTGAATTCGGCCTCCGCCTCAGCCATCTGCCGCGACAGGCTCTCCAGCCGCTCGAGCTCGGAGTCGGTGGGCCGACCGGCGTAGCCGTTCACCGAGCCGTAGAGGTTGCCCAACTCCTCGCGCAGTTTCTCCTCACCGCCAAACAGACCGGCCTCGCTGGTCGACACGATGGAGCTGCGGAACTCGTCCAGCTTGTCCGCGTACTCGTTCAGCCGCTTGGCCGTGCCACCATCGGTCTCTTCCGCTCGCTCGCGCGCCTGGTCGCGCAGGTCGACGAGCGCGTCGACCACATAGGTCAGACGCTCGAGCATATCGTAGATGCCGAGGGCGGTCCGCTGCTGCAGCTGCCGATCCTCCGCCGAGTGAGGCGATCGCGGATCGACCACGAGCGAGACCTGGCCCTCGTACGTGTCGTTGCCCTTGACGAGTCTGTAGGTGTACGTGCCTTCGGGTACCCGCGGACCCTCGAACGCCATGATCAGCGAGCTCGCCGGTGGGACCTTCGGCGGTGGGTACCGCATCGGCCAGTCGACGCGATTGATGCCCTTGATCTTTCCGGCAGGCAGCGTCTTCAGCAGCTCGCCATCAGAGTCGTAGACCTCAATGTTGAAGTCGCCGAAGATGTGGCGCTTCTTCAAATAGTATACGATGGCCGCCGCCCTGGGCGGATTGCGACCCACATACTGGTCGTTGCCGGAGAACCAGGACTGGCCACCCCCGATGATCTGAACGGCCGGCCGCGTGGGTAGCAGGGCCACATCCGACTCCAGCACCTCGGGCGTCAGCGCCCGCAGCGGTGTGATATCATCCAATATGAATATCCCGCGGCCGTGCGTGCCGACGATCAGGTCATGCTCGCGTGGATGTAAGGCGAGGTCGTGTACCGCCACCTTCGGCAGGTCGTTCTCGAAGCGCGCCCACGACTGGCCACCGTCGAGGCTCAGATAGAGACCGAACTCGGTACCCAAGAACAGTAGATTACTGTTCTCGAGATCCCCCTTGACGACGTGGGCGTAGCCCTCGATCGCGTCCGTCATCAGCGGCTGCCAGCTCGCACCGTAGTCGGTGGTACGGAAAACGTACGTCGCCATGTCGCCGGTGCGGTGGCCATCGAAGGTGACGTACGCCGTCGCCGCATCGAAACGGCTCGCCTCGACGTGCGACACCCAGGTGGCGTCCGGCAGATTCGGCACGTTACGGACGACGTTGGTCCAGTCGCCCCCGTCGTTCTGTGTCACCTGCAGGTTGCCGTCGTCGGTGCCCGCCCAGATGACTTGTGGGTTCACCGGCGATTCACTGATCGTGATGATCGTCGTGTGATTTTCGGCCGTCGTGTTGTCGGTGGTCAGGCCGCCCGACTCTTCCTGCTTCTGCTTTTCCGGATCGTTGGTCGTCAGGTCCGGCGAGATCCTCTCCCACGAGTCACCGCGATCGCGTGTACGGTACACGTACTGTGTCCCGAGGTACAGGGTGCCCGGGTTGGCCTGACTTACGTGCAACGGCGTGTTCCAATTGAAGCGCAGCTTCTCTTCGCCTTCGTCCGGATACGGCTTTATGCCCTTGTTTTCTCCGGTAGACTTCTGCAGCCGCGACACCATGCCGCCCTGGTACTCCGCGTAGACGAAGTCCGGGTCAGCGGGGTCGACGAAGACGTGGAAACCGTCGCCGCCGTTGAGGAGCTCCCAGTCCTGGGGACGAATAGCGCCCGGCCCCCGCGAGGGACCGACCCAGGTCCCGTTGTCCTGAAGACCCCCGTACACGTTGTACGGCATCTCCATGTCGTAGCTGATCTCGTAGAACTGGGATACCGGGATCGCCTGGGAGAGGCGCCAACTACCACCATGGTCGTACGAGAAGTAGACGCCGCCATCGGTACCGAGGATCAGCTCTTCGTTGTTGTTCGGGTTGATCCAGAGCGCGTGCAGATCGCTATGAACCACTGGAAGGTTGAAGCCGGTGGCGCTGAACGGCGATGTGAACGCTTTACCGCCATCGTTCGACACCGTGAGCATAAAACCGGGTTTGTAGATCCGGTCGGGGTCCACGGGGTCAGGAACGAGGTAGGCGAAATAGAAAGGACGCATCTGGATGTTCATCGACGTGTTCATCTCCTCCCACGTCGCGCCCATGTCGTCCGAACGATACAACGCCGTGTTCTCGGCCTCGACCAGTGCGTAGACCCGGCTGGGCTGCGGAGGAGAAACCGCAACGGCGACCCTCCCCTTCTCTCCCTCGGGCAATCCGTTGGTCAATTCTTGCCACGTCGTGCCGCCGTCGATGGACCGATACAGCCCACTGCCCGGGCCGCCCGAATTGAAGAAGTAGGGCCAGCGTCGGAACTCCCACATGCCCGCGTACAACACGTTCGGCGCGTGGTGGTCCATGGAGATATCGGAGCACCCGGTGTTCTCGTCGATGTACAGGACCCGCTCCCAGGTCTCGCCTCCGTCGATTGTCCGGTAGACCCCGCGCTCTTCATTCGCATCCCACAGGTGGCCCGTGGCGCACACGAAGACCTTGTTGCCGTCCATGGGATCGATTTCGATGCGGGCGATGCGCTCGCTGTCTTCCAGGCCGACGAACTCCCAAGTGCTACCGCCGTCGGTCGACTTGTAGACGCCGTTGCCTACCGAGACGCTGTTTCGCGTCCAGGTCTCACCGGTGCCGACCCAAACGATGTCGTGGTTCGACGGGTCGATCTTGATGGCGCCGATAGACATGGTGTGATCGTCAAAGATCGGCTCGAACCGCAGTCCGCCATCCTTCGACTTCCAGATACCGCCGCTCGCCGAGCCGACGTACACGGTCAGCGGGTACTCGGGCACGACATCGATCGCGGAGATCCGACCGCTCATGGTCGCCGGACCGATGGAGCGCGCGCGCAGCCCGCCG
>JBDHHL010000110.1:0-11031 GCA_039589375.1 Gemmatimonadota bacterium
GGCTTCGGTCGTCGCAAAGGCGAGGTTCAGATGATACTCGACTCCGGGGGCCGGTTCGAGCCGCCGGATCGGGAGTCTCAGCTGCCGGCGTTCACCAGCCGCGATGTCGAGCTCATTCAATACACCCGACTGCTGCGGCACGCCATCGGCGATGACCGTCCAGGCGAGCGCCAGGCCGTCTAGGCTGCGGAAGTCGTATCTATTGTGGACCTCGACAAGACCGCGGACGACGTCGATCGGTCGGACCCTGATGTACTGGTAGACCTTCTTCACCTCGTGCAGCGAGGGGTTCGGCCTCCGGTCCGGGAGGACGACTCCGTTCATGAGAAAGTTGCCGTCGCTGGGTATGCCGGGCGGGCCGAAGTCGCCGCCGTAGCCGAAGATCGTATCGCCGTTCTCGTTGGTGGTCAGCAGACCCTGGTCGACCCAGTCCCAGATGAAGCCGCCCTGCAGGTTGGCGTAGCGATCGATGATCTCCCAGTAGTCGACGAAGTTGCCGACGCTGTTCCCCATGGCGTGGGCGTACTCGCACATGACTAGCGGCCGGTCATCGCGTCGCTCGGCGTAGTCGACCAGGTGCTGGAAACCGGCATACATGGGGACGTAGATGTCAGTGTTCCGATCCAGAAGGGCGCGTTCGTACTGGACGGGCCGTGACTTGTCCCTCTCCTTTATCCAGTCATAGGTGGCGTAGAAGTTGACGCCGTTGCCCGCCTCGTTGCCGAGGGACCAGGTGATGATGGAGGGGTGATTCTTGTCCCGCTCGACCATCCGTACGGTTCGCTCGAGATGCGCGGTCTTCCACGCCGGGTCGTTACCGAAAGTCGTATCGGGGTGATAGCCCCTCCCGTGCGACTCGATGTTGGCTTCGTCTATGACATAGAGCCCGTATTCGTCGGCCAGTTCGTACCAGCGCGGGTCGTTCGGGTAGTGCGACGTCCGGACCGCATTGATGTTGAACTGCTTCATGAGCTGGATGTCGAGCAACATCATCTCGTCCGACACCACGTGTCCCGTCACCGGATCGTGCTCATGGCGGTTCACGCCCTTGAAGGTGATAGGCACGCCATTGAGCTGGAGAAGGCCATCCTTCATCTCGACGGTTCGGAAGCCGACGCGCGACCTGATGACCTCCACGATCGCTCCGCTATCATCGCCGAGCGTGAGGAGCAGCGTGTAGAGATTGGGAGTTTCGGCGGTCCAGCGAGCGGGACTAGGCACGGGCTGCCGAAGATCGAGCTCGACCTCCTCGCCGGTACCGACGGTGACGGCTTGTGCCAGGCTGCCCTGGGGGAGAACCGAGTTGCCGTCCTCGTCGAGCAGCTCTGCTGTCAGCGTCCAATCACTCGCCGCGGCCTGGCCGTAGTTCCTGACGTTCGCGGTCAGCTCGAGGATGCCGTCGCGATACTCGTCGTCGAGGCCGCCGATGACGAAGAAGTCACGGACGTGGACCTTGGGCGCAGCCCAGAGGTAGACATCGCGCTCGATGCCGCTGATGCGCCAGAAGTCCTGGCACTCTAGGTAGCTCCCGTCGCTCCAGCGGTAGACCTCGACCGCCAGCGTATTAGTGCCGGCCCGCACGTGGGACGTGATGTTGAACTCTGCGGGCAGCTTGCTCCCCTGGCTGTAACCCACCTTTTCGCCGTTCACCCACAGATACATGGCGGATTTGACGGCACCAAAATGGATGAAAATCTCCCTGTCGTCCCAGCGCTCGGGGATGACGAACGTGCGGCGGTACGAGCCCACCGGGTTGTAGTCGTGATGGATATAGGGCGGGTTCTCCTCGAACTCGTAGGGATGGTTTAGGTAGATGGGTACACCGAACCCGTTCACCTCCCAGTTGCCGGGAACCGGGATCTCGTCCCAATCGCCGTCGTCGTAGTCCTCACGGTGGAAATCGACCGGCCGGTCCGCCGGCTTCCGCACCCAGTTGAACTTCCAGCGGCCGTTCAGCGATTGGTAGAAAGCCGAGCGGGTCCTGTCGCGCTCTAATGCGAGATCGCGGGCCTCGAATGGGAAGAGCGTGGCGTGGGGAGGTTCCTTGTTGACGGCGAGCACGCCCAAGTTCTCCCAATCGGGCACTTCCTGGGCGGACGTCGGCGGCGATTGACAGGCGACGAAAAGAGCCGCCGAGCCGATGACTGCCAGGAAGTGGTTCAGCCGTGCCGGATACATCCGAGTCCTCCTCCCTCCGAGACCAAAGGCGAGTCGAGCGTCTCAACTCTAGTGGCCTGCCGACATATGGCGGATGCACCGCGTCGCTTGCCCGGGAGCCATGCGCATTGGGCTTTGGATCGGGACTCGCCGGGGCCGGTCCCCCAAGTCGCACGCGTCACGGATTAGAGTGATTGCGGTCAATATGGTGGTGGCGAGCGGTCGGCGCGACCTCGGTTCAACCGCGCTCTTCCCACGCTGGGCGGAAGTTGATAACGTGAGATTGCCTCAGCCGATACAGCTTCTTGAAGACTGACCGGCTGTCAGACGGCGCTTGCAGCTGGCTACAACCGGATAACCGGAGTCTGACCGTATGGACGGCGCAACTGGCAAACAGACGGGCTCGAGGGACATCACCGAGATCGAAGGCTCTCGGGAACGGGAACGTATGCGCACGCTCATCGTCGAGGATCCCAACGACCTCGCCGTGTTGCTGGCGGATCGGATCGTGGATGTCATCCGGCGCGAGACTGCGTACAAGGACCGCTGTGTGCTGGGTCTCGCGACCGGGAGCACGCCGATCGGGATCTATCGGGAGTTGATCCGCCGCTTCGAGGCGGGCGAGATCGATTTCTCGAGGGTCGTCACGTTCAATCTCGACGAGTACTACCCGATGTCGCCGGACAGCATCCACAGCTACCGGCGCTACATGATGGAGAATCTATTCGATCACGTTGACATCGATCCCGAGAACATACATATCCCGGACGGCAGTGTTCGGCGCGAAGAGCTGAACGAAAGCTGCCGGGCGTACGAAGACGCCATCAAACTCGCAGGCGGAATCGACTTCCAGATCCTCGGGATCGGCCGCAGCGGTCATATCGGGTTCAACGAGCCGGGCTCTCCCCCGGATTCTAGGACGCGGCTCATCACTCTGGACACCATCACCCGCAGGGACGCGGCGGCGGACTTCTTCGGCGAGGACAACGTACCGCTCGAGGCCATCACCATGGGGATCGCGACGATCCTCGAGGCACGCGAGATCGCGCTGATCGCGACCGGCGAACACAAGGCGCCGATCGTACAGAGGTCCGTCGAAGGCCCGGTCCACAACGACGTGACGGCCACCTACCTGCAACGTCATCGCGACGCGATCGTTTACCTCGACCTGCCCGCGGCGGGACGTCTGACTCGCATCAACACGACGTGGGTGCTGGAAAGCGTCGAGTGGACGCCCGAGTTGACCGACAGAGCGGTGGTTTGGCTGGCGGAAAAGACCGGCAAGGCGCTGCTGAAGCTGAGCGCTTTTGATTATCGCGAGAACCACCTCAGCGCCCTGCTCTCGAGGCACGGCTCGGCCGGTGCCGTCAACGGTGAAGTGTTCAATCGTCTCAGAGAGAAGATTCGCGGCAAGGCACGGCTGCCGGAGGGAAAACGGGTGCTGGTCTTTTCGCCGCACCCGGACGATGACGTCATCTCCATGGGCGGCATTCTGCGCAAGCTGGCCGAGAACGATAACGAGATCGTGGTCGCTTACATGACGAGCGGGAACATCGCCGTCTTCGACCACGACGTCCGGCGGCACCTGGATTTCATGGAGCGGTCGGCGTCGGCGCTCGGCCTCGACGAGGGGTACGTCCACGATGTCCGGTGTGAGATCCAGAAGGGCTTCGACAAGAAGCGGCCGGGCGATGTCGACTCGGACCGAGTGCAGAGCCTGAAGCGGTTCATCCGCGAGTCCGAGGCCGTTGCCGCCATCGCCGACGTGGGACTGCCACGCTCGGCGGCGCGCTTCCTGAACATGCCGTTCTATCGGACAGGCGAAGTACTGAAGCGGCCCATCGGGGAAGACGATGTCGAGATCGTCTTGAAGCTTATAGAGGGCGTGCAGCCGGACCTGGTGTTCGTGGCCGGCGACATGTCGGACCCACACGGCACTCACCGGCTGTGCAAGGAGGCGATCGACCGTGCGCTGAAGCGATACAAGGGCGGCGAGCCCGAGGTGTGGCTCTACCGCGGCGCGTGGGAGGAATGGCCGCTGACCGAGGCAGACGTGCTGGTGCCGCTATCGCTGGAGGAGCTTCGCAAGAAGATATTCGCGATCTTCAAGCACCAGTCGCAGAAGGACGTGGCCCCGTTCCCCGGCGGCTACGACGAGCGCGAATTCTGGCAGCGCGTCGAGGCCCGCAACCTGTCGACGGCGGAGCAGGCCGACCGCCTGGGTCTGCCTGAGTACTTCGCCATGGAGGCGTATCGAGTCGAGGCGGCGGACGCCTGATCAACGCGCCGTTGACGCTGGACCGGTCGGCGTGTCGCTCAGGGCCAGTAGCGCAGATTGAACGTCGCGATGAAAGCTTCGAAGTCGTCGTCGGCATCCCGCCTGTCTAGCAACGTCATCGTCGTCTCGAGCCCGACGGAAAAGTCCTGCCAGCCTGTATAGAAGACCCCCAAGCCGTAGTGCCAGGAGCGAGCGGCGAGATCAGCGCCACCCTGCGAGAAGGCATCGGTTAGGCCTATGAGCTGGAGGCCGATGGGGATCGTGCCCAGGTTCTTGAGATCTATGCCGACCGTGGCGCCGCCTCCGACGAGGGTCTCGGCTGCGTGATCGGCCACATCCGCACGGCCAGCCTCGAGGATCGCGGTGACGCCGATCCACGCCGCGGGCGCCCAGCCCGCCCGCGCGCTCAATACCGCGCTGATGGCGTCCACTGTTTGCACCAGCGAGTTGTCCTCCCCACCGAGTCCCTCCTCGATGATCTTTTGCGCGAATCCGAGCGGGTCTAGCCCGACGAGCTCCGTGCGGGTGAAATCCAACGCGCCGGATACTATGATTTTGTCACTCTGAAAGATTCTCGCCGTCGCTCCGAGATTCCAGGAGAACTCGCCCGTCACCCCCTGCGCCAGGACCGACTGTTCGTCCACTCCTAGACGTGCTCCTCCGCCGAACCTAAAGCGCGCTGCGAACCAAGGCCCGAACCGCTGCTGGTACTTGAAAGCGAGCCACAAGAAGGCGACATCGCCCACGAGAGTCTCCGGCACTTCTCTCGACCGGTCAACGAAAGGCGTCTTCAGGTCGAAGGCGATTCCACCACCTGTGGTCGTCCCGAAGTAGCTGATGGCAAACGGGTCGCCCACGACCCGTGAAGGGATGAACTCGTACTCGTTCAGCACACGGCTGGGTTCCTGGGCGGACAGGTTGCCCGCAATCAGTATTGCAAAGGCGAAGGTGATCAGTGGTCTTCGCATCAGAATCCTCACGGCTGGCGGTCGGCATGCAATCGAAGTTCGCCTTGGCTCGGCACCATAACGTAGTATGGCCGAGTCAGGTTGGTTATCGACTTTTCCGCGCCTTCTCATCGAGTTCCGCCAACTCGAGGCGGACGGATACGATGTATGGCTCGGCGTCTTCTTCCCAGTGGCCGTAGGTCGTGACGACGAACGTGCCGTCGGGCAGCAGCTCGAGCCCGGGATAGGCGGTGTCGGCTCTGATCTTGTTGTCCATCAGCCGGACACGGTACTGCCCCTCGCGCCCGCTGACGATATCATCGTATGTGCCGACCCAGCCGACCCAATCACCCCAGGTAGGGCTGCCGCGGGCCATGTCGCGAAATGAGATGAACAACCGGCCGTCGGGTGCGTAGCGTGCTGCGTGCCGGTCGCCGGTGAGGGCGGCGGGCAACTCGATCGGTTCCGACCATGTTACCCCTTCATCGTTCGAAAAGACGACGAAGGAGTTTAAGCGGCGGCTGTTCTCCCGCAGTAACAGGGCGATCTGCCCGCCGTCGGGCGAGCGAACCAGGCCCGGCTCACAGAGGTGAGCTTGCGCGTGCTCGGTGACCACTCGAGGCTCACTCCACGTCAGACCGCCGTCCGTCGAAACCGTCTTGAACACCTGAAACCTCGTCCGCTCGCCGGCACCTCTCAGGAAGCGCCCGTCGTCATGGAACAGGGCCATGTAGTCGCCGCCGGCCAGTCGTTCCACCGAGGCCATGGCGACGATGCCGCCGAAGTCTCCTATGGGCGCGAGCGGGGTCCATGAAGTGCCGTCGTCCTCCGAGCGCGCCATGCGGATAGGATAGAGGCCCGAGAACATGATCAGCCGCCGGACGCCGTCGCGGTCGATCACCCTGTGGATGGTCGGCACCTCCTGTGACGTGGCCCAGTTCTCCGGTACCGGCAGTCGCTCGCTCCAGGTTAGGCCGCCGTCGTTGCTCCGCTTCATGACGATGGCGCCTCCGCCGTGTCCCTTCGGGTAGACGGCTATGATCGTTCGCCCGTCCTCCAGTAGCACGGTGGTCGGATGGCCGAGGTATTGGCCCGGCTCTTTGTCGACGATCACCTGGCGGTGCGTTTCCTCTGCCAGGTCGATGAGCGGAATGGTGAAGCTCGGCTGAGGTTCCTGTGCCTGTAGGGCGCTGGCGACCAACGCGGTCAGGGCTAGCGGTGCCTGCCAGGCCATCTTCATCCTACACTCCAGTCATCGAGGGTTGGTGCTGCCAACCGCCAAAGCGGTCGCCCGTGCTCGGCGCGTGCCTGCAACGTCGACGGCACCATACTACGCCACAAGCTCGCGATCGCGACATAGGTGCTGGCAGGCCTTAGATTACGGGTTGACTCGGGCCGGCGCTCTGCTGGCCGGGAGCATTGTCGAGAATCCAGGCATTGGAGGTCCCATGAACGAGCAGCGTCCAGGGGTCGACCCAGCCAAAGCCGCGATGACGGCCCGGATGATCCACGCTGCCATCAGTAGCGGTGTTGTCATTCTCTTCGCTGTCTTCCTCTATCTTCGCAGCTCGGGAAGTCTCGACGTCGCCGCAGAGTCGGTGCGACTGCTGAGGATAGTAGGCTACCTCATGTTGGCAGGCGGCGTACTTGCCAGCGGGATGCTGCGAGGGCGCATCACGCCGCGCCGCCGGGGGGCGGACCTGGCCGAGTGGTGGAGCCAGAACCTGCCGAAGGCCATCGTCACCTGGGCAATCGCCGAAGGCACAGGGCTGGCCGCCATGGTAATGGGCTGGCTAATCGGCGATACGACGTTGCTGGCTCTGGGGGCGGCGGTCTCGCTGGCGCTCCTGTTTGCCAGCCGTCCAACTCGTCTCCAGAGCGAGACTTAGAGGGTTCCAACCTTCCGGGCCACCGGGGTATCTCAATACGGTGGAAGGAGGTAGGGGCCCTGGAGAGTGGCTAAACTGAGCCAAGATCGGGACGTCAGGCCGGTCGATACGGATGATGCGGTGCTCGCCGCGGCGGGCGATGCCCGCGCCTTCGAGCGCCTCTACCACCGCCACGTGGCTCGGATCCACAGTCTGGCCCGGCGCATGATCGGGGTGGAACTGGCCGATGAAGTCACTCAAGACGTGTTTGTCAGGGCGTGGGAGAAGTTGGGGAGCTTTCGGGGGGAGGCGGCGTTCGGGACGTGGCTGCATAGAGTGGCCATCAACGTGATCCTGGGTCGCCGCAAGCAGCTGGGGATTCGCAGGGATCGGTTCGTGGACGGTGAGAAGGCTATCGGAAAGATGAGCTCGAATCCCAAGGGTGCGGAGACGGCGATCGATTTCGAGGCTGCGATGGGTAGCCTCCCTAGCGGGGCTCAGCAAGTTTTCGTCTTGCACGATGTGGAAGGATACAAACACGGAGAGATCGCGGAGATGTTGGGGATCACGGCGGGAACCTCGAAGTCGCAGCTGCATCGGGCTCGAATGATACTCCGCGGCCACATGGACAGGTGAACGGTAATCGGTGATCGATAGATGAATGTGGGGCAGCTGAGATGAGCGATAGGTGGACTGACAGACTTTCCGAATACCTGGACGGCGGCCTGGAAGCTGCCGAACGGGCGGAACTGGAGGCACACCTCGCCGACTGCGGGGAGTGCGCGGCGACGCTTGAGCAGCTTCGCCGGGTTGTGGCACGGGCGCAGGCCTTGGAAGATCGGCCGCCGGAGAACGATCTCTGGTCGGGGATAGCCGAACGAATCGGCGCGATTTCGGCCGGTGCCGAAGTGACGGACATCGACTCGCACCGCCGGCGCAAGCGAGCGCGCATGCGCGACCGGCGCGTGTCGTTCTCCCTGCCGCAGCTCGCGGCCGCGGGGATAGCTCTAATGATAATGTCCGGCGGGACAGGACTGCTGTTGTCCAGGAGTGGTGGCCCGGCGGGCGAGGGGGTCACATCGGCGAACCCGGTCGGGACCTTTGCGATACCGACGGCATCGCCGGGAGGCCCGGCGCTCGCCAACTACGACGCCGCTGTCGCTGAGTTGGAAAGGGTGATCGATGAGAGCCGCGACCAGTTGGACACGGTGACGGTGCGAATCATCCAAGAGAACTTGATGATCGTAGATAGGGCGATTGCACAGGCGCAGCGCGCGCTGGCTCAGGACCCGGCGAGCGTCTACTTGAACGAGCATCTGGCCGCAACGATGCGGCAGAAGCTGGAATTCCTGAGACGCGCGGCAACCATGACCGGCGCGGTCAGCTAACCGAAGGGAACGGAGGATCATGTACAGCGCGTTGCTGATTGGGGCACTGACGGCGGTGGCCTCGCCCCAGGAATCCGAGAAGAAGGTGGAGAGCTGGGACGTCGATCCTCAGGTCGCGGTGGTAGAGATCGAGATCCCGGCTATCGAGATTCCCGAGTTCGACATCTATATCCCGGGCTTCAGCTTCGATGTCCCGAGCACAGACTACTGGGACGCCTTCGAAGTCCACTGGGACGGCTGGCCGCAGGACGTCGAGATGGACACGACATTCGCGGTGAACCCGGATGCCGTGCTCATCGTTCGGAACCACGCCGGCGAAACCATCATCAGGACTTGGAGCCGGAACGAAGTGCGCATCCAGGCCAGCTATTCGAGCGAGGACCGGGTCAATGTGCAACAGTCCGAGTCCGCGGTGAGGATCAGGTCGGAGACTCGACACGGTCACCCCGAGGAGGTCGACTACGAGATCACGGTGCCAAGCTCGATGGCCGTGGACCTCTGGGGTCTCGAGACCGACATCTCGGTCGATGGTGCCAGGGGCGGCGTGAAGGCCGAGACGCTAGAGGGCGATATCGTGGTGCGCGACGCTGGCGGCGAGATGTCGCTGCGTTCGGTGGACGGTGAGATCACCGTGACCCGCTCGCAGGGCAGTCTGGAGGCGAACGGCGCGGGCGGCGACGTCGCGATCCTGGATTTCGAGGGCGACATATCCGTCGAGTCGATTGACGGGGACATCCGGCTCGAGGAAATCAGCTCGAGCAGAGTCGAGGCCAAGACCGTAGACGGTGAGATCCTCTACGACGGTACCGTCAGCGAAGACGGCCGCTACAAGCTCACTACACACGATGGCGATGTGACAGTCAGCATACCCGCTGACGTGAACGCAAACATCTCTGTGGCGACCTTCGACGGCGACTTCGAGGCGGATTTCCCGGTGAGGCTCGAGAGCGCCGAAGGTCAGCGAAAGTTCAGCTTCGTCCTGGGGAACGGGGGCGCGCGTATAGAGCTGCACTCGTTCGATGGGAATATTCGACTAGAGCGACGCTAGTCCTGCGGTAGGAGGCAGAGCATGAAAAGGATCGGCTTGATCGGACTCGTGATGGCTGTGGCGGCCTGGATGCCACTCGGCTTGTCCGAGGATCGTGCCAACGTAAGCGAGCCCGGTGTGACGGCGACGATAGTGCCCGTCTCCCTGGCCCTCAAGGACAGGGATTGGAGCTGGAAAGGGCAGGTCGGCCAGGGCGATTTCATCGAGATCAAGGGCATCAACGGTGAAATCCACGCCGAGCGCGGCTCGGGCAGCGAAGTGGAAGTCGTTGCCGAACTCAGCGGCAAGAAGGACGACCCCGACTTGATCAAGATGGAGGTCGTACCGCACGACAAAGGCGTTACGATCTGCGCTGTCTATCCCAGCAAGGACGAGGACAGGCCCAACGAGTGCCGGCCCGGCTCGAAAGGCCGAATGAACCTGAAGAACAACGACGTCCAAGTCGAGTTCACGGTTCGGGTCCCGGCAGGGGTAGGGTTCGTTGGGCGTACGGTGAACGGCGATGTCGATGCTTTTGGCATCGACGGCGACGTGAAAGCGCACACCGTGAACGGCGGGATCGACGTGTCATCTACGGGTCTGGCGGAAGCGACGACGGTCAACGGTTCCATCACCGTTTCCATGGACCGAGCGAACTGGGATGGCACCCTCGACTTCACTACTGTGAACGGGAGTGTGACCCTCGAGATGCCCGACGACCTGAACTGTGACGTCAGTGTGTCGACGGTCAACGGTCAGATCTCCAGCGACTACCCGCTTATGGTGAAGGGGCGCTTCTCGCCCAGACAGTTGAAGGGGACGATCGGTGATGGGGGCCGCTCGCTCGTCATCAAGACGGTGAACGGCAGCATCCAGATACGCCGATCCTGACGAAGCTTTGATGGGGGCGTCCAACCGGCGCCCCCTGTTTCGATCGGTTTCACAACCTGGGGCGGCGCGCAGCCGCCCGTTCGGTCGGTAGATACCCCGGCCTCCTCTTGCCCGCGACCAGCGCGTGGACGTCAGCGCTGGCCGCGCCTACATTAGCAGCGCCCCATTCAACTCGACTCACGACAACTCGGAGGACCCTGGCGATGCGTATCGGTCGCTGCGTTACGTGAGGACGGGAGAAGTAGGTGGCGAACATCGACATCGCGGCCGCCCGCAAGGCCATCGCCCGAATCGCCGTCGAGACGCCCGTCGTCAAGGCGCCCGAGCTCAGCGCCCGGACGGGTGCCCACGTCTCGCTCAAGCTCGAGAGCTTGCAGGTCACCGGCTCATTCAAACTGCGCGGGGCTGCCAACAAGATGCTCTCGCTTTCCGGGTCGCAGAGAGAGCGTGGTGTCGTGACGTGCTCCAGCGGAAA
>JBDHHL010000111.1:0-11012 GCA_039589375.1 Gemmatimonadota bacterium
AGCAGAAGACCTTCGGCTTCTTCCACGTTTCCAAGATACATATGGCATGCCGCACAGTTGCAGAGAAGTGAAGTGATTATTGCTGGGTCAGCGAGTTGCTCCGCCAATGGTAGGGCTACGCGCAGAATGTGAATGGCCGTTTCAGCGGAAAGAGTTCTCGGGAGTAGCGTTGTGAGACCAACGTAACAGTCCACCACGGCTGCTTCGTCCTCAGCCACACTTGCAAATTCCAAGGCGGCCTCAAGGTGTCTCTTCGCTAGGTCTAGCCGGCCCTTATAGCATTGATATATGCCGATGCTTCTGTCAGTCCGCCATCGAACATTCGGGTCGCTGCAACGCGAGCGAAGTCTCTCGATCCGAGCTATTGTCTCATTCGCCAGTTTGGGATTGAATGATCGCGCAGATGCCCAGAAGAGGGCGCCCAGTACTTCTGCCTCCAAGCTAGGAGCCTCAACGTTGCTGGCCTTCAGCTCTGAGTACAGCGCCTGTAGTGCCGCTCCGGATTGCTCAACGGTGATAGCTGAAGAATACACGTCGACAAAGAGTGAATCCCGGCGAGCCTCAAACAGATCTAGGTCGACCTCATCTCGCCGACGAACGTACTCCAATCGCTCCTCGAGCAGCGGCCGGGCGTTTGCGTAGTCGCGCATGTGCAGATAGACGCGGCCGAGTCGGCCCACGAGATCGATTCGCGGTTTCTCGCTCGGGGCTGTCTCGATCGCCAACTTCAGGAGGTCCGCAACCTCCTCGAGGGCGAAGACCTTTTCCGCTCCTTCGGCCCCGCGCAGCGCGTGGGCATGTGCCCGCCGTGAGTCGCCGGACGCAAAAAGGTGCAGCGCGATCTCGGCGTCGCTGCCGTCTACCCTGATCAAGGCGCGCGACGCCCTCAGGTGTAAGGCGCCGCGCAGCGCGACCGGCACTCTGGACCATGCGACCTCACGCAGGAGGTTATGGCGGAAACGGATCAAGCCTTCCTCTTCCACCAGGATCGCGGCTCGGGTCAGTTCCCTCAGCACGCTCGAGAACTCGAGTGGTGGTAGGCCGACTGCAGCGCTCAGCGCTTCGACGCTGGTACGGGCCCCTAGGCAGGCTGCTTGCTCCATGAACGCCACGGAACGTTCACCGAGCCCGGCGAACCGTCTGTTGAGCAACGCTACTATGCTCTCGGGAACTTGAGGAGACTCGAGCTTCGCAGTGTCGTCATACTCGGCGAGGCTCCGCACTAACTCGATGGCGAAGAGAGGGTTTCCGCCGCTCATTTCCTGCAGAGACGTTCGTGCGAGAACATCCGAATCTTCACCCATCAGGGACAGGAGCAGCGCCGAGCCTGCGGACCGGTCGAGCCCCTCCACCTCGATCGCGCGGACCCTTGGGCTCAGACCGGACAAGAAGTGAGTGGCTGCCGACGCTTCGCGCGCCGCGAGCTCTTCGGGTCGATGCGCGGTGAGAAGCAACAGGCCGTTGGTCACGCGTCTGTGGAGGTAGTGCAAGAGCGACAGCGACGAGTCGTCGGCCCAATGTGCGTCATCGATGAACATCAATACAGGCTGCACGTCACACGCTGCGCTCAGAACCTGGGCGATTCCTTCGTACAAACGGCGGCGACTCCCTTCGGCGTCCAGAACCGCTGGACTAGGCAGCTCCTCGAAACGGTCGTGAACTTCCGGTACGATGCGCGCGAGTTCTGCCAACCAGAGTGGGTTCACGCCGCCCAAGTCGACGGCACCGATGGCTTGCCTCAGAGATTCGGCGACGGGCCCATACGGCAGCGTCTGCTCCGCTTCGAAGCAGCGACCGCGCAAAATCGTGACGTCACTGAGCGCGAGGCTGCCTACGAACTGGTCGGCCAGCCGAGTCTTGCCGATCCCTGCCGCTCCAGTGATGGCAACCGTGCGGCTTTCGCCCGCTACGGCCCGGTCCCACTCTTCGGCCAGGACGGCCAACTCCCGCTTCCGCCCGACGAACGGTGGATCGTGGAACAGCGGACTCCCCGCCTCGCGCAGCAGCCGTCGCGTCGTCCAGCAGCCGCGAACGGGCCGCTGACGGATCCGGTCGGCGAGGGCTTCGGTCTCTCTCGATGGCTCTGCCTGCAGCTCGTTTGCCAGCACTCGCTTCAGATCCTCGTAACTCTCGAGAGCCTGAGCCCGCTCATTCATCATCCAGAGGGCTCGCATCAACTCCGCGTAAGCGGCCTCATCGAATGGGTCGTGCTGAACGAGCTTCTCCGCTTGCCGGCGGACCTCCGCCCAATCGCAGCGATCCCTCGCTGACTTAATCGAACGGCGCAACGCGTCACGTGCCAGAGCCCCGATGCGTGCCCGTTCACGTCCTGCCCACTCCTCGAACCCCTGCGCGCCGGGCACCCAAAAGCCTTCCAAGAACTCGCCCCTGTACAAGTCCGCAGCAGCTTCCGGATCACCCGACTGCAGAAGGCGCTCGAGCTCGAGGGCGTCGACCTGCAGGCCGTCGGACTTGATCTCCAGATCTTCTCCCTCAATGTGGACGGCTCCGTTGAGCAGGCGGCGGACGGCATAGAGCGCTTGGGAGAGCGAATGCCTCGCCTTGGCTGCCTCGCTATCGCTCCAGAGAAGGTTGACGAGGCGCTCGCGCCGATGGGCTCGTTCGGCGTTCAGCGCCAGGTAGGTGAGGAGCGCAAAGTGTTTGCGTGACCGAAAGTGAACCAGTTCTCCGCTTGGGCCCCGGAGTGCGGCCTCACCCATGCAGCGTAGTTGGTACATATCTCGTCCTCTACTGCACACTGGGTATTTTGGTCGTTGTAGTCACTTCACCAAACCAAGGCGCGCGTGTCATCACAACGTCATCGGGACTATTCCGATTTAGGCACGACAAGGTGCAAGGCGTTGCCAGCAAAGACATTCACGGACCCGAGAAAGAGAGAGCCGCCATAGTGTTCTCCGGGAGGCTCGGGCGCAAGCGAGGACCGAAACTATCCCGAAAGCGTTACTGTCTCTTGTCTTAGAACACATTCGACAGTTATTATGTATCAGACCTCTCTCAAGACTGGGTCGCCCCCGGCGATCGGGGGCGGAGTCTGTTGAGAGGTCGAACCACATCTAGGGAGCCTGAGTGTCACGCACAAGGCTGAATTCGGCCGTCCGGCTTTCTCTGGTTGAGAGGCACTCCCTCGCCTTGCGTCGGAGCCGTCCCAGATGACAGAACCCAGACTACCTGTTGGCCCCGAGCTAGGCCTCGATTCTGTCGGCGTCCCGTTTCGCGTGCTGGTCATCGAGGCGAGTGCTTACAGCGCTGACCTGTTGCGTGATACCGCCGCGCCCTCCGGGCTCGGTGTTGATGTGGCGCGAGACCCACTGGAAGCGCTCGATAGGTTGAGCGGCGATTTCTACCAAGCCGTGGTGATAGACCTTCCCAATCCTCAGGTGACTGCTGAGGAGATGTACGACAGCATAGTGGGCCTGAACGAAGAACAGGCCAACCGCGTGATCTTCCTCGTCAACGACCTGAGCGATCCCGACACTCGCCGGTTTCTTACCTACGCGGGTCGCCCGTTCCTCACTCAGCCCGTGGACCCGATGCAGCTGTACGACCTCGTGGTGCGTGTCGGGCTGGGCGAAGGGGAATGAACCGGCACGAACTGGCACATCGCAACAAACCTTCCGGTCTACTCATCGACCTCGAGGGCACCGTTTGGGATGGCGACGCCTTGATCCATGGCGCCGATCAGGCTGTCAATGCTCTGCGCGAAGCCGGCGTGCCGTTCCGGTTCGTGACCAACACTACCCGGGTGCCTCGCGGCACGATCGCCCGCTGGCTGGCGGACTTCGGCATCCCTGCCACGGCCGATGAAGTCTTCACTCCGGCGCTCGCCGCGGCTAACTGGCTGAAGGATCGTCAGATCCGTCGGGTCTTCATATGCCTACCTCCTCACACGTTCGAGGAGTTCCCGGATTTCATATTCGATGAGCAGGTACCCGAGGCGGTCGTCATAGGAGACATGGGCGATGGTTGGACCATAGAGATCATGAACACGGCTTTCCGGCTGCTCCTGGCCGGTGCGGAGTTCGTGGCGCTGCACAAGAACCGCTACTGGAAAACCGGCCGGGGGCTGTGCCTGGACGCGGGGGCCTTCGTCGCTGCACTCGAGTATGCGACCGGCCGCACGGCGACCCTTGTCGGCAAGCCCAGTCGCCCGCTGTTCGAGGCAGCGGCACGTTCCATGGGCCTGAGCCCGGGCGAGGTCGCCATGGTAGGGGATTCGCTCAGCACTGACATCGTAGGCGCCAAGGCCGCGGGCAGCAGGGCGATCCTGGTCCGAACCGGCAAATTCGACGAGGAAGAGCTAGGGCGATCGGCCGTCCAGCCCGACCTCGTCGTCGATTCGCTGGCGGCCGTTCCTGGCGCTTTGTTGTCCTGAGTTGGCAGGACCCAAACCGTGAACTGTCCTACGGTTTTCTCGGGGTATGCCGAAGGTGCTGTGGCGGCTCAACACCGGCTCAACACAAACCCTTGCGCTGCATGGCGGATTCGGTATAAATTGTTGTCGACAAACCGGTTCCCGCCATCTCGAGCTCGGCTCGAAGTGGTGGGTTTGTTTTCAGACCCCCTGCAGCTTGCTGACCTCCCCCCTGAGGGCCGCGCAATCTGACGGCACCCTTGCGTTCACATCATGGTGGCGAAGTTGACTGAGCAGACCCTTTCTTTTGGCATCAACGTTCTCGACGAACATCTGAGCGGCTTGGGGTCGGGGGGACTCGTTGCGCTCGTAGGTGGACCAGGCACAGGTAAGACCGTCGCGGCACTGCACTTTCTCGACGAGGGAGTGCGTCAGGGTCACCGAGTAGCTCACCTGACTCAGGCGCGCCCCGAGGACGTCGTCGCGCAGGCGAACTCGATCGGCATTGATATCAGCGCGCACTTGAAGTCCGCCGACTGGCTCCTACTCGGGTATCAGCCCGGGTTCCGGCAACGCTATCGAAGGACGATCGACCCGGCCGAAGTCTTCTCGGAACTCGAATCACTGGTCGGTAGCGGGAACAGGCCGGAGAGGATCGTCCTCGACACTTGCGGTCCCCTGGTCGAGGGTCGCGATGCAAGCAACGGCGCCGAGTTGTTGGTGGAACTGCTTGGGCGCTTGGGCGGCACATCCTTTCTCACTTTCTCGGCGGAGTATCTGACGGCGCTGGATGGTGGCTTCGATGTGATATCGCAGCGCGCTTCCCTCGTCCTACACACTACCTTGAGCAGCTCCGGCCGGCGTCAATTCGTCGTGCGCAAGACTCTGGGCCCGCACGACGTGACGGGACCGATCACCTTTGACATCCGAGATCGACTCGGGATCGTTCCGTTTGCGAACTCGCGGCGCGAGCGGGCGACCGAAGCGAAGGCCAATGCTCGACGCCGGGTTCTGCTTCTCGATGCGACCGGCGAACTCCCGAACGAGCTCAGGCTCTGGTTCGAGCAGTCATTCGAGCTCTTCGCAACCACTGATCCCGTCGATGCGTTCCCCGAGCTGGCTCGCAGGGAGTTCGGGCTGGTGGTGCTGAATGTCGATCGCCGGTCAGTCAAGCGAGGCCTGCACGTGATGCATCAACTGCGTCGCGCTGCGATTCGGCCGCCTATCCTGGTAACGTGTGGGTACGATTTGCGTGCCAGCGATCGCGCTCGGGCCCTCCGGTCCGGTGCCGACGATTTCGTATCGGGTGGCCTCAATCCCGACGAGCTGGCGTCTCGCATCGAAGCGCTGCTTCGCCGAGGCCGGTCGACTGCGGCCGCCGCCGCAGAGAGCGATGAGCCACCGCGTCAGCCGTCGCCGGACGAGGATGTCGAGGTCCGAGCCGTGATGGACATCGTTCGTGCTCACCTCGAGGTGGCCAAGCCTCCCATCTTCTCGCTGGTCCTACTTCGCCCCAGCAACGGGAAGAAGGTGGCTGCTCTGGCCAAGCATGTAGGCGGGAACATGCGACGCGGCTCCGGGGACCGCATGACCGTCGTGGACGATCGAGTCGAGGTCTATTTGGACGGTGCCTTGGCCAGTCACGCAGAGATATTCCTCAATCGCGTGCGGAGCGAGGGATGGAAGAGGACTGGCTCGGTAGTCTATACGTCCCCAACCGACCGCGAAGAACTCCAGAAGCTATTCGAAGAGTAGATGGCTCGGCGACGCTCGACCTACTGGAGAAGCTTTCTCCCGCTCGCCTTTGGATCACTGTGCCTACTGTTACTCTTCGTGTTCGGTCTGATGCCGCAGCGATTCCTTCTTGATCTAAACTTCGCTGAGAGCGGTTTCGCCTATCCCGTCGTTTATCCACCGTTACCGCTACCGACGCCGCCGCCACCGTTGGAGATCGTCCGACCGATCCCAAGAGGGCCGGCCGAGCGCTTCTGGGATGAGTACCTGCAGCTCTTTCATGCCGGCGACGAAGAAGCGGCGCTGCGGGTCATCGAAGAGTATATGCGACTATACCCGGGTGACCTCGATGTAGCGCTCGAGTACGGACGCGCTCTCTGGCGGCTCGGGCGACTCGAGGATGCCATCGCTGCCTATCGCGGCGCCTTCGCGCGAGGAGCAGACCCCAATGCCAGGCGCGAGCTCGCTCGGCTGCTCTCTGCGGCCCGGCACTGGGATGAAGCGGCGGATCTGTATGCGCAACTGGTAAGCCTATCTCCCGGCGACCGGGAGCTTCTGCACGAGTTTGCGAGGGCGCTAGTCTGGGCGGAGCGCTATGAGAAAGCGGTCACCATCTACGACCAATTGACGCTAGCGGCGCCCGACGATGCCGAGCTGATGAAGGAGTACGCCAAGGTAGCAGTCTGGGCAGAGCGATACGACCTTGCAGGGCAACTCTTTGCGAGACTCGTGGAGCTCGATCCGGACGACGCGGAGCTGAGGCTGAATTGGGCGTGGGCTCTATTATGGGCGGGGAAGCCGGCGCTCGCAGCCGAGGTGCTCGAAGGGCTGCCTTCTGGATTCACCGGCTCAGGAGTCGATTCACTGCGCGCTGCCGTCGCGCTCGCTCTCCCGCCTACTCCCCCCGATACCGTCACCTCGAATCTGCCCGAGTGGGCTAGTCAGCTAGTGTTGGAGGGCGCGACCGATTCGGCGTTGGTACTCTACCGGCGGTACCTGAGCGAGAACCCGAACGCAGATTGGCTGCTTCTGGAGATGGCGGACGTCTTCGAGTTCCGGGCCGATGCCCCCGACAGTGCTATAGCCTATCTGCGCGAGTATCTGGCTCGGCAGCCGGACGAGCAAGACGTGCGCCTGCGGCTTGCTAGACTCCTGGCCTGGTCCGGAAGATTCGCCGAAGCGGAGAGCGCTGCGCTGACTATAGTGGAGGCGCAACCTGAGGACGCTGAAGCGTGGGTGCTGCTCGGCGACCTGTACCGTTGGCAGGGTGAGCGCGATCGCGCGGCCGCGGCATACGAGCGTGCGCTGAGGGTGGATCCGTCGGTGCCCGGCGCCGCTGAGGGCCTCGCGGACCTGGAGGCCCAGGTGGACCTTCTGGTCTCAACGCAGGGGACGATCGGGCCGGCGAGCGGCCTGGAGCACTTCACGGATAGCGATGACTTCAGACTGACTCGATTGCGCGCTGGCTGGACGGGCGGATCACCGAGAACCCGTTGGGGCGGAACACTGACAGTAGAGGAAGCCAGGGGGCACGGCGCCACGGGTGAGCTCGAGGATCTCTTCGCCGTCGAGTTTGGAGCTACGTTGGAGCACTGGTGGATGCGCGGCGACCTCAACGTGCTCGCATCGGCGGGAGCTTGGGTTCCAGATGCGGGTGGCTCCGTCGAGCCGATGCTGGGATTGAGGCTGGCGGCCCCCAATTGGGGCGGCGCGGCCTACCGCTTCGAGTACTCGCATGGCCCGGCCTACCGTGAGACCGCCACGCTCGAGGCGGCGGTGAGCGGCCTGCGCAGCGACGTTGCCGGGCTCGAGTTCTACAAGCCCGTGGCAGAGCGCTGGGATCTCACAGTTCAGCTCAGGGCAGCCGTCTTTTCGGGCGTGGGCGATGCGAATCTGCGCTCCGATGCCGGCGTGGGCGTCTTCTTCAAGCCGGACGATCACTGGGTGCTTGGATACGAAACCCGAGGTCTGGCCTTCAGTGATTCGGCGCCGAATCCTGGTAGACGGCTCTATTGGGATCCAGAGTGGTCCTGGTCGAACTTTGCGGTGGTCCGCTGGCGCGGAGAGCCGGCGCAGGGCTGGGAGCTGGACGCATCGCTCGTACCGGGCTTTGCCTGGCTTAGCGAGCGCGACCGAGATCCGACGGTGGTCGCGGAGTTCGGAGCATGGCTGGATGCGCGCCGTCATCTCGGCGCTTGGACACTTGCCGGCCGCGCGGGTGTTACCCAGAGCAGAGCCGACGGTTACCGCTCGTTCCGACTCGAGTTCGATGCGAGCAGGAGGTTCGGGCGATGACCAAGAGGCCCTTCCTGCTCATCCTGTCGGCGACGGTCATCGGGGCCATCGGCATTCTCCTCCTTGTCTGGGCGGCGCGCGCGCCGATGCAGGTGCAGAGCTTAATAGTCCGTATCTCGGTGGTGACGTTGGTACTCTTCTTGATCATCTTGATCGCGCGCTATTTCACACTGCTCTGGTTCGGATACCTGCACCACGTGGAGTGGGTCAGTAGCGATCGGCCCGACGAGCTCGAGTATCCGCCCGTTTCGCTGATTGTGCCGGCCTTCAACGAGGGCAGAGTCATAGGGGCGGCGGTCGAGAGCCTGACCAAGCTCGACTATCCGCAGTACGAGATCATCGTCGTGGACGATGGATCCACGGACGATACGCTCGCCCACGCCGCGCCGCTGGCTGGCGACTACGGAAATTGCCGGGTCAAGGTGCTGACGAAGAAGAACGGCGGGAAGGCGAGCGCCTTGAACGCCGGTCTCGCGGTGGCAGAGTCCCCCTTCGTCCTTTGTATGGATTCTGACTCGCGTCTCGCCCCCCAGACCCTGAGAGTCGCGATACCACATTTCCGGGATCCGTCCGTCGGAGCCGTCGCTGGTAACGTGAAGGTCGTCAATCGAAGGAATCTCTGGACGCGGCTGCAGGCTCTGGAGTATGTCGAGGGCCTCAACATGGCCCGGCGCGCACAAGGGTTCATGAACGCGGTAAACATCGTTCCGGGTCCAGTCGGGATGTTCAGGCGTGATGTCCTCATCGCGCTGGGTGGCTTCGACCTCGATACGTTTGCCGAGGACGCCGATCTGACCCTCAAGCTCCTGGTCGCCGGGTGGAAGGTCAGATACGAGCCGGCGTCTATCGCCTTTACGGAAGCGCCGGAGCGCTTGGTTGATCTCATTCAGCAGCGTTACCGCTGGACGCGTGGAATCTTGCAGGCGCTTGGGAAACATCGGTGGTCCTTCGCAACGCCGCTGCCCGATCTTCCGCTCTGGCTGTCGCTGGTGCAGATGGGCTTCGAGGCGACGATCTGGCCGGCAATGAACGTGTACGGCCACCTGTTCTTCGCCTACGTGGCGGTCGCGTTCGGCATGAGTGAGATGCTGTTGGCATGGTGGATACTGCTTACGCTCCTCGATCTAGTGGCCGCGCTGGCCACGGTTGCGATGGAGGAGGAGCAGTTGTCGTTGGTGCCATATGCTCTGATCTATCGTTTCTTCTTTATCCTGTTGATTGATGTGGTGAAGCTTTGCTCCACTGTCGAGGAGGCGCTCAACCTGCGCATGAGTTGGGGCAAATTGGAAAGGGTCGGACGAATATGAACGTAGTACAGCTGATGGTGACCATCATCATCGTGACTATCCTCGTCACGGTGATCTTAGGTGTGGTCTCCTACATCGCGTACTGGCTACGTCGTTCGCGGGGGCCGATTGGGACTGAAGAGGTCGAGTCGGAGCTGAGGTTCTTCTATCGCTACGTTCCGCGGGACGAGGAAGAGGCGGGCAACCACGGCGCGACTACTTATGCAAACGGTGCCTTCGCATCCGCCGACACTGAAGCCGCGACGCTAGTCAACTGAAGCTTACCGAGGTCTGATAAGTGGTCAAGCGCCTGCGCCAGACGCCGTACCCCGCCGAGCCCCCGCAACCTCGGGCACCGTGGGCGTGGGCGGGCGCGATCGTTCTGCTCGGGGCGCTCGCCGCAGGCCTCCTGAGCGCCGCGATGCTCCTCTGGCGGTACATTGACGTCGACTCGGTGCTAGTTGCGGCCACGCTGGGACCTCCACCGAGAGTCACGGAAGTGGCCGCCGATGTCCCGTTGTCCGAACTCACGGTCACGACATCATGGACTGCTAACCTCTACGTCTCGCGCAGTTCGGCTGTCTTCTTTCCTGACAAGAGCTACTACGCAGCGCTGGCCTCACGCTGGGAGAGGTTGCTGGAAGAAGCCGGCGCGAGCGTTCAGTATATCTCGGGTTCAGAATCCCTGGAGGCGTTGAGCGACGGCCAATTCCTAGCGATCCCTGCGGCGGTCTGCCTGAGCGCTGACGAGCGTGCGGCCATCGACAGCTACGTGCGACGCGGCGGCCACCTGGTTGCCAGCTGGGCTACGGGTGCCCGCGGCGCGGACTGCGGCTGGATCGGGTACGAGTTCTTGGAAGAAGTCACCCAGGCGGACGCGGCGGGTACGTTGCAGGGTCGCCCGCCCAACTACATCGCCGTTCCACACGGCAAAGCAGTGGCCGCCGGCTTCCCTCCAGGACTTCGTATCGAGTTGAGAAGCGAGCCATGGATCGCGCTGCGGTCCTCGGCAACGACCGCGTTCTGGTCCGACTGGGCTCTGAACCCGCGGGCGGGCCCCTTCGGCGGTGCCGCTGCCGCTGCCACCGCCGGCGTCAACGAATCGGGAGCGAGAGTGGCCTGGTTCGGATTCCGCCTCGACATGGGCGCGACTGATCGCGATCAGAGGTTGATAGATCGGTTCGTGCAGCACGCGGCGCTTTGGGCTGCGGGGCACACCGTCGCCGAAGTCGATCCGTGGCCCAGCGGCTTTAGGTCGGCCATGGCGGTTACGCAGGATGTGGAAAAGCACTTCGGCAACAGTCGGCTGCTGGCGGCCCGATTCG
>JBDHHL010000112.1:0-11010 GCA_039589375.1 Gemmatimonadota bacterium
ACCTGGCGGGAGGCGCCACTACGATCCGCACCGCCGGAAGCATGGAACCGTACACCGATCTCAACCTGAAGCGCGCGATCGACGCGGGCGAGATCCCGGGACCCAACATAGTGGTCACCGGCCCCTACCTGAACGGCCCCGGGCTACCGATCCTCTCGGTGAAAGCGCTGCGTGGCCCCGATGACGCGCGCGAGATGGTCGACTACTGGGCGAACGAAGGCGTGACGTCGTTCAAGGCTTACATGCAGATATCGAGCGCCGAGCTGGCAGCCGCCATCGAGCAGGCCCATAAACACGGCGCCAAGCTTACCGGCCACCTCTGCTCCGTCACCTTCCGCGAGGCGGCCGAGCTTGGCATAGACGACCTTGAGCACGGCTTCCTAGCCAGCACCGACTTCGTCGAGGACAAGCGCGGAGACGAATGCCCGCCCAACAGCCAGGTGACGCAGTCGCTACTCGATCTGGACGTCGATGCGCTGGAGGTACGCGACCTCATCCGTCACCTCGTCGACCACGATGTGGCGATCACGTCGACGCTGCCGGTCTTTGAGACGTTCACGCCGGGACGGCCGCAGATATCCGATGGGGCTCTGGAGGCTATGCTCCCCCGGGCTCGCGAGCAGTATCTCAACCAGCGCGCCCGGGTCGACCAGCAGCAGGACTCCCCCTGGTCGACGCTTTTCAAGAAGGAGATGGAACTGGAGTACGCCTTCGCCAAAGCCGGCGGACTGCTGGTGGTGGGCACCGATCCTACCGGTTACGGCGGCATCGTAGCTGGCTACGCCAACCACCGCGCCGTCGAGCTCCTGGCCGAATCGGGCTTCTCCCCCGAAGAAGCGATCAGCGTCGCTACACTGAACGGCGCCCGCTACCTCGGGATCGATGACCGTGCCGGCACCGTCGCCGCCGGCAAGGTCGCCGACCTGATCGTCGTGCGCGGGGACCCCTCGGTCTCGATCGGGGACCTCCGCAATGTCGAGATCGTATTCAAGAACGGGATCGGCTACGACTCAGCGAAGCTGTTCGGGTCCGTTAAGGGGACGGTCGGTCTGCACTAGCTGACCTGCGGCCCAACCGACACAAGTCCGCTTGGTCGAAGTGCTCGGCGCCATGGTTGTAGGTCTACCCAGTAGGCGTCGGAAGGTGACAAGGGGTCCTCGGGAGGAACCCGAGGACCCCTTTCTTCTGTGGAGCCTGCGACCCTTACGCGTCTCTACGGCAGCAGCGGATCCTGCGCATACTCGCCGAACGGCCCCGGGTACTCGGTGTTACCCTTGTTGCCGGATCCAAGGCCCCTGATAGTGAAGAAGGCTCGGACCGTGTTGGAACCGTCCAAGCAGATATCGTAATCGCAATCCCCTACGACAGGGATCTTGACCTCGTAGAAGTAGAACGCCGGCGCACCATTCTCGTCGTAGTTGAGCTGGAAGGCGCCGCTTCCCGCGGGGATCGGGTCGTCGAAGGCGCAGAAAGACTGGCCCTTCGGGCACTTGCCCTCGGTCCAGTACTGGTCCTTGAACTGCAAGCCCACCGGCTGAGTCCCATCTACGACCAACACGTCGTGGCCCGACGCCAGGAAGTCCGCGTCCTTGTCGTTCAGATAGACGGTCAGCGTGTTCTGCTTCAGCGACGCCGTCTCGTCCACCGGGATCTGGACGGCCATGTACAAGTAATCATCGTCCGTCATCTCGAAGAAGAAACTCGCCTTCTTGCCGCCGCCCGTGTTCGCTGTGAACTCGACCGGCGGTTGCGCTGCGCAGTCCCACTCTCCGTCACCCAGTACCCCGTCGATCCCGCCGTCACCGATCGAACCGAAGCCCGGCTGACACGCCGTGACCTCGAAAGCGATGCTCACGGGCGGTTTCGGCAACGTGATCGGGGCCACGCTGGCCGTGTAGCCGTGCGAGTACGGACCGGTTCCGTCCGGTGCCGCTACTCCGATGCCGTAACCACTGGCCTCGACGTGGTACTTGCCGGGCACGCCAGGTAGCGTCACACACACACTGACCTGCCCACTCTGGTCGGACAGCAACGGCCCGCTGATGGCCGCATCATCGGCCGTACCGCACAACCCGTCAGCCCCCGGCAGACCACTCAAGCCGCCGGTGCCCCAGTCCTCGCCCTGCGCCAGCGCCAGCGTCACTTCCGCACCAGCCACGGCTATGCTCTCGGAGTTACGGCCGCCATCCCAATTAGCCGAGGGTACCCTATCGGTCACCTGCACCGTCAGCGGCTCGGGCAACATTGTGCCCTTGAGGCCGACCTGATTGTCTCCCGCCGCCTTCTCCTCCTGCGCCGGCACCGCCCAGACGAAGTCGCTGAAGCTGGGCGCTTCCGCACCCTTCAGCGACCTGTGATCCGCGTACGCCGGCGCGGCGCCGAACGGGCTCACCTTGTTCCAGGCCCAGGCCAGCTTCTGCAACGGCGTCAGAGACGCAAACGACGGATCGCAGTTGAGGAAGTCCTGCGGGATCTCAGTGCTTGCGGGCTTCAAAGCCTGGACGAACGTGGGGTTGTTAGCGTCATCCGTCCGATGCAGGACCGGGTGCAGCTCGGGATCATCGGGGATAACCGGACAGCTGCCAATTATGGCCTGCAGATTGAGTTCCGTATTGTTGAAGTAGTCCGGACATCCATCGGCTCGCGTGCAGATCGGAGTAACGACGAAGCACTGCCCATACTGCGGGATATCCAGGCCGTTGATGAAGTCCACGCGGCCACCATTGTTCGGGTCGGCATAGCAGTTCAGTGTCCGGCCATCGCCTACCGTCACCCCGTCCATATCGTCGGTGGGGATGTACTCCACGACGAGCAAGACGCCATCGATTTCCGGGATTCCTGAATTGACGAACACGCCCGCGGTCTCGTCCGGCACCGTGCAGGCCCGACCCACCACATCACTGTTGCCGTCGTCCGCGCCGCTCTCCGTGTAGAAGCACTCGCCGCAGTTGTTCGGATCGCCACTCAGGCAGAAGGCGCCCGCGCCGATCCAGAACTTGATGTTGATCGTATTGCCAAGCTTGAAGGGATAAAGACGCTCGAGCTTCGCCCCGCTGCCGGCCGGTGGCGAAGCCTCCGGGTCGAGATAGCGAAAGCCTAGCTCCTGGCCGTACTCGCCCTCGCCGACCCAGACGCTAAGGCGATAGAACTTGTCGGGGTCGAGCTGGCTTAGAGGGGCTGCAATCGGGTCATCCGTCTTCCAAACCGCTGAGTACTGCTGTGACAGCTCGGTGTCGGTGACCGTGATACCGGCCGTACCAAAGAGTTCCACGTCGGTGCCAGCGACGCAAAAGGCAGGGCTTGCTCCAGGCGGTGACTGTTCTGTGTAGAGTGTACCAGTCTCGTCGCCCAGCTCGCAGATCCGGATGCTCGCGGGCACTTCGGGATTGAAAGTCTCGGTAATCACCGGACTCTCGACAAGCTCCGGGAGCCAGTAGAAGAACTGGTTTCCACCGTGACCGCCGTCTGAAATACCTTCTGCTTCGGTCAGCAGCGGAGAGCTGATTAAGGGTGCGGTGGCTGGCGGCTGATCGTCCGTACACGCCATGACGACGACCGCCGCGAGCAACAGCGGCGTGACACGCTTCATGGTTGGGGCTCCCTCCAAGGGTTGCTGGATCGGGCGGGGAAATCGAGCCCGGCGGCCAATATCCTACAAGATAATGAGAATCATTCTTGTCTTTGACGGCCGATTTGTCAACCCTGATGGTCGCCTGCAACACATAACCGCCGGCCTGGGAGGGGGCAGCCTAAAGCCGCGCCAGGCTAGCCGGGAAGGCTAACTACTACTTATTTAATGAGTTACCGGCCGCCAACCAGCTCTTGGAAGCCCGGGTGCCCTTGCAGCGGACGCCACCACCAGCTGAGGCTGCTCGCATCCTCGAAGTGCCCGGGGTTTGCTGCGACGTACCGCTTCAGCAGGTCGACCGCCCCATCGTAGTCCCCCAAGAGGATGAGCACATACGCCTCATCGCTCAAAAGGGAGTTCTCCGGATCGATTTCGGGCGTGACCAGGGCTCGCGCCTGCGCCAAGACGCTTCGCGCGCTGTCGGATTCCCCGGCGCGTGCCAGTACGCCGCCGACGTACAGCAGCCCGTTGACATGCTCGTAGGCACGCCACTGCTGGGGAACCAGCGAATCGGTGAGTGCCGCCAGTTCCCACGCCCGGTCGGCGTCCGGCGTCTGGCTGGGCGTCACCATGAGCAGAAGCTGGCAGGAGGCGAATCGGTAATTCTGCGGAAAGCGCTCGGCCCCCTCCGCACACCACCGTTCGGCCTGCGGGAGTTGCTCGAGGTCTAGAGATGCGTTGAACAGGCGCCAGAGGATCGCGTCGGCGAACTCGAGATAGGCATCCTCCTCGTAGGCGCGACGCGCTGCCAGGACCACCGCAGGAATGTCTTCAACCTGATAGTAGAGGTGGCTCAGTGTGGAATACGCGCTTGCCAGTGTCGGATCGACGCGCGTCGATTCTTCCAGGTCTGACTTCGCCTGCTCCAACAACCGACTCGCTTCATCTGGATCCGGCGGGCGCTCGAATAGCCAGGTCGCGTACTCGAGCGTGCCCTTCAGCTCCAGCGCTTCGCCATGGTTTGAGGCCAACTCGAGCGCGCGCTGCGCGTGTCCCATAGCGACCTCAGCCCATTGCTCGAAGTGCTCGAGATCTAGGCGGCCCTTCCGGTACGCCAACTGACCCCGGAGAACCGTGGGCTCCGGCCAGGCCGGATCCAGCGTCTCGGCCAGCGCCAGAATCGAGTCGGCACGATCGAAGCTGGCGAACGCCGCCTCTATATCATCATCCTCGACCTGGTCTTCCGCTTCCTTGCGCAGCCGTTCAGCGCGCTGGACCTGCGCCCACGCATCCGGGTTCGACGTCGCCGCCCGTCGCTCCCGCAGGCGGACCTCTTCGCCCAGACGCTCACGCAGAAATTCTGAGACGTCCTGGGACAGCGAATCGCTGATCACCAGCAGATCGCCGGCCGGTAGCTCGAAGCTCGCTCGCTGGAGGTCCGCTCCGCTCGCGCCATCGACCAGGCGAGCCGTGACCCGGATCCGCTGACCGACCTGCTCGACGCTACCCGCGATCAGGCTTCCAGCATCCAGCGCCCTTGCGATGCTGTCCCGGCTCACCGCGCCATCTCTGTAGGGAGCCACACCGTTACGCGATATGACGTCGAGCGCTCGAACGTAGGCCAGCTTGTCGATCAGGGCTTCCGTCAAACCATCCGCCAGGTACTCGAGCTCACTGCTGCCGCTCGGGTCCTCAAAGTAGAGAACGGCGACCCTGCGAGGATCCAGGTCCGACTCTGCTGCCGCTTCGGCTACCGCCCTCGCGGCCATGTCGTTTCGAACGATGAAGACGCAGACGGCCAGCGCCGCAGCCAGCATCATGCTTTGCAGCCATATCTCGATGGCCGGCGGTTTCTGGGTGCCTTTCTCGCCGTGGAACCAGGCGAGAATCAGCGTGCCTGGAAAACCGAACAGGTAGAAGACCAGCGCCAACTTGTACGCCAAGCCGGGCAACAGCCCCTGGCCGACCAGCTGGTCGAAGCCCTCCAGTACGAGGAAACCACCCGCTATGTACGCGCCGAACCAGGGGAAGACTCGGCGTTTCTTGAGTTCCGCCCAGAATCTCATTAGACGTCCGTCGCTTAGAGAACACCCGCCCGAATTGGTCAAAAGAGAATGCCTCGCCTGGCGAAAAAGTCAAGCCACAAGCACGTGACCCGTCCGCTGTTCTCCAACGCAGAACAGCGGACTCTGCAGCCTGCAAGACTGCTCACTTGACGTCCCCTAAGTATTTTTGTTATCGTATGTTAGCTGTTCTTGCCGGCGCTCTCCCCTCTCCCGTCGGGAATCCAATCCAAGCCCATGCTCTCAAACCGACACGCTCGGACAGTCACCGCTGCGCTCGGGCTAGCCGTATTCCTGACCTGGACCGGGGGATGTGGCCGCCCCGACACGACCGGTGGGACTGCCCGGATCGGTGTAGCCGCACCGCTCGAGCAGTATATCGGGTCCCAATCGCTGCGCGGCGCCGAGCTCGCTCGCGAGCATATCAATGCCAAAGGCGGCATTCGCGGGCAGACGCTCGAACTCGTAGCGGTCACCGACAGCGCCGACGCTGGACGAGCCGTACCCGTCGCGGACGGCTTCTTTAGCGACCAGTCCGTCGTCGCGGTGATCGGCCACTCGACATCCGGCGCCACCCTAGCTGCCTCGACCATCTACAACCGCGGCATCGCCGCCGTTTCACCCACGGCGACAAGCCCCGAGATCAGCGACGCGGGCGCCTGGATCTTCCGCATGGCATCGAGCGACGCGGCAAATTCCGCCTGGCTCGCCCGGTTCGCGCTCCGCGAGATGGGAACGCGGGCCGCTATCCTGTACGCCAACGAGTCGTATGGACGCGGACTCCGCGAAGGTTTTGGACGCGCCTTCGAAGCCGACGGCGGTACCCTGCTCGAGGAGTACCCGTATATCGAGGGTGAGACGGAGGACTTCGAGGCCTACCTGCTCGGCATTCAGAGAGCTAACCCCGACCTCATCTTCGTAGCCGGTCTGGATGCCAGCGCCGGCCTCATTATCCGCCAGGCGCGTCGCCTGGGCATCGAAGTCCCCATCATCGGCGGCGACGGTATCATCGGGCTCGCCGGCCTCGACTCAGTCTACGACGGGACCTACGTGGGGCTCCTCTATCACGCGGACGCACCCGGGCAAACCGGCCGCCAATTCGTCACGGCCTACCGCAGCAAATACAGAGAGCCGCCCGACCATTTTGTCGCGCTGACCTACGACGCCGTGATGCTGGTCGCGGCAGCGGCCCGCGAGGTCGGCTTCGACCGCGAGAAGATCCGCGACTACCTGGAGACCGTTGGCAACGGCCGCGAGCCCTTCAACGGAGTGAGCGGTCTTCTAGCCTTCGACGAGAACGGCGATCCCAGGCAAAAAAGCTACGCCGTGGGACGAATCTCGGGTGACAGAATAGAACTCGTAAGCGTAGAAGGTGGCACGTGATAAACACTATCCGTGGTCGACAGGCGGCCGCGTTCGCCGTCCTGTTGTTCGGGCTACTGGCCGCCGGACTCGTCGGCATCTTTTCGCTTCAAGGGCTGGCCGAAGAGTTCGACGCGGGGATGGCGCAGGTCGGCCACGTTTCGGAAATCGGCACCGAGCTTCAGAACGATGTACTGGAGCTCATCTTCGCAGCCGAAGGGTATCTCGCCACAGGCGATCGAGACTACAAGCGCCGATTCGCTGTGCTCGCCGGGCGTTCGCAAGACGTCGCCAAGCGCTACCGCGAACTCGAGGGGATGGGAGCGCAAGAAGCCCGGCAGGTGGAGCAATTGGCCGCATCCCTCACGCGCCTCGAGGTGGAATTCGCTCAGGCGCATGCGCTCTACGACATCGGACGCCGCGACGAAGCCACGACCGTCGCCGACGCGGCACATCCTCTCGCGGAGGAAGTCGCGGGTCTCATCTCGGCGCTCGGGGGACGCCAGACTCAGGTCCTGCAGGCTTCCTCAACGGCCCTTCAGGCCCGAGCGCGCGAGCGCTCCAACTACGTTCTCAGCATCCTGGCGATAGCATTTCTGCTGGGCACCCTTCTGGCCCTCACGACTTTCCGCTCAATCGACCGCCCTCTGGCCGAACTCGTCATTGCATCCCAGCAATTGGGCGCCGGCGATCTAAGGACGCGTGTCAACGGCAAGGCGATGCCGAAGGAATTCGCCACCGTCGGAGCGGCATTTGACAGCATGGCCAGCGGGCTGCGAAACGTGGCCGAGCAGGTCGTGTCGACGGCCTCGCAAGTCTCGGCCTCGGCGGCCGACTTCTCCGCCATCTCAGAGCAGGTAGCGGGATCCACTCACGAAGTGGCGGTGGCCATGTCCGACATATCCGAGGGCGCCGAGGGGCAGGCGCGCTCGCTCAGCGAGACCGCCGCGGCGGTCGTCGAGTTGAGGGAGGGGACAGCCAGCATCGAGACAGAGGCCACCAAGAACCAGCAACTCAGTCACTCGATCCGCCAGGAGGCCAACGAGAGCCAGACGTCGGTTCGCCAGGCCATCGAACTGCTCCTGACCCTTCGCGAGGTCGTGCACAAGTCCGCGGAAGAAATCCAGGGCCTGGAATCGACCTACGCTCAGATCGCGGGCTTCGTCAAGCGGATCACGTCTATCGCCGAGCAGACCCATCTGCTCTCCCTGAACGCCGCGATAGAAGCCGCTCACGCCGGACATGAAGGGCGAGGATTCAGCGTGGTGGCGGAAGAAGTCCGCAAGCTGGCGGCCGATGCCGATTCGGCCGCACAGGACGTCGATGACACCGTTTCCCAGTTCCGGGAATGGGTCGCCAACGCCATCTCCAGAATGCGGGACGGCGAAGGCCAGGTTCTCAAGGTCGAAGGTGTGGCCCGGGGCGCCGAGGGAGCGCTCGACACGGTCGCCTCGGGACTGGGTCGGATCTCGCAGGCCACCGACGAGGCGCTGGCGACGGTCAAGCGCAGCCGCATGCTTCTCGAGCAGGTGGCCGGCCATGTTGAGTCGGTCTCGGCGACCGCAGCGGCCCACGCGGCCCGCAGCCAGGATGTGAGCGCCGCCGTTCAGGAGCAGTCCGCGACGGCAGAACAGATCAGCGCATCGGTAGCGGAACTGGTCGCGGCGGCCGACGCTCTACGCGCGGTCGTCAGCGAGTGGGACGTCTAGCCGACCTCCTGGGCCACAGAATCCTCAACAGGATACACTGAGGGAGTCCCGTAGCGCTCTGCGCGGGGCTCCTCTCATTTGGGGCGGCAGGACGCCAACCCCGCTGACCGGTCAGCCGCCGCGAAACCTCCGCGCTGACTGCTCGTAATGAGGGTGGGAGAACCGGTGTACGCCAGCGTCTCAGCCTCCTCAGCTGTTCTATCGCGGTGGAACAGCCAGGACGCGGCTATCGGTTGCGCAACGGGGTCACAGTCCCTAATAAGAACCGACACAAGGCCCTCTGCCATGCTGTCACCGGGAGAATTCGCAACTGACAGGAGTTGCCGACAACATGAAGCATACCGCTCTAGCGCTCGCGGCTGCCCTTCTTCTCGCTGCCCAGCCGGTCTACGCACAGGCCCTGAGCTTTGGCGTGAGGGGCGGCCTCAACTATGCGACCGCCGACGTCAAAGGCGAGGACTTTCCCGACGCTGTCGGCTACAGGACGGGGTTCCACGCCGGGATTCTCGGCAGTGTAGAGATCGCCAAGAACTTCGCCCTGCAGACGGAGTTTATGTACTCGCAGAAGGGCTTCAGCAAGGGCGACGGCGATGTCGCCCTGAAGCTGAACTACTTGGAGATCCCCGTCATGGCGGTCATCAAGTTCCCGGCAAAGATCTCGCCCCACATCTACCTGGGCGTAGTGCTCGGTCTCGAGACCGGCTGTAAGGTGTCCTCCGGAGACATCGAGAACGTCGACTGCGATGCGGCGATCCAACAGAACCTCGATACGCCACGTACCAAGGGCGCAGATTCCGGCTTGATGTTCGGAGGCGGCGTGATCTTCGACCTCGGGTCCGGAGGCATTCTCCTTGACGCGATATTCAACTACGGCCTCACGGACATCTCCGAACCCGGTGGCGGCGTAGATGACATGAAGACGCGCACGTTCTACTTGTCCGCCGGCTACGTACTGCCCATCGGAGGGTGAGCGAGATGTGAGAGAGGTCGCACCCCTGGACATCGGGTCGACCTGCTCAGTTCAGGAGCCCTGCCACTGATTCGGCAGGGCTCTTTCCTCAGGCAGCAAACTGGAACCCAGCCTGGCCGGTAAGAGTATATTGCCGGTCGAACCTCTTTCCTTATCTTTGCGCGGCCGGGCACCGGAGCCATCCGGCACCGGGCCCAACCGTTCTTCACCGCTCTTCACCGTGTACAGCGACGCGGAGAATAGGAACGCAATGGCAAAGGCAACATTTGCGGCAGGATGTTTCTGGGGCGTCGAGGCTGCGTTCCGGAAGGTTCCGGGCGTCCTGGACACCGCCGTCGGCTTCACCGGCGGCGCCCTGGACAACCCGAGCTACGAGGAGGTCTGCACGGGCAAGACGGGACATGCAGAGGCCGTTCAGGTCGAGTACGACTCGGACCAAGTGTCGTACGACCAACTGCTCGACGTCTTTTGGAACATCCACGACCCAACGACCCAGGACCGTCAGGGTCCAGATGTCGGTACCCAATACCGATCGGCCATCTACTACCATACTGACGAGCAAGAGGAGACGGCGGAGGAGTCCAAGAAGAAGCTCGAACGAAGCGGCCACTACTGGAATCCAGTCGTAACCGAGATAGCTCCAGCCACGGAGTTCTACGCGGCCGAAGAATATCACCAGAAATACTACGACAAGCGGGGGCTCGAGTAGAGATGCCACGCCGGCAGAGCCCTTCCCTCCTACCCCGCGAACACGGGGCGTACGCCCAGGCATCCTTCCCACTGATCACCGCCTTGGCGCTCGGCGGCTTGGGACCGGCGACTTTGCTCCTCACCATCGCCGTGATCGCCGTCTTTCTCGCCCACGAGCCCGCGCTCGTGTTGGTGGGCGGACGCGGCGGGCGCGCGAAGCGCGAGACGAGCACGCATGCGCGACGCCGTTTGGTCTGGCTTGTCGCCGTTGGATTACCGGCCGGTCTGCTCGGGCTTTGCCTCGCAAGCCCACCGGCCCGCCTGGCGGCTTTGATTCCCGCTGCGCTAGGAGCGCTTCTCGCGCCTCTGATCTTCGCCCGTCGCGAAAAGACGGCCACGGGCGAGTTGCTCGTAGCCGTAACCCTGTCCGCTACGATGATCCCCGTCGCCGTAGCCGGCGACGTCTCCCTTGCCGTATCCATCGCCGCCGCGGCAGTCTGGGCCGTCGCTTTCTCGTTGGGCACCATCACGGTCCGCGGGATCATCGCGAGAGCCAAGAAGAAGGCCGAGGCTGGCTGGGCTCGCGTCGTCGCCCCGGCCTTGAGCGCAACGGCGATCGGCCTGGCGGTCGCGCTCGCGGTCGTCGTG
>JBDHHL010000113.1:0-19570 GCA_039589375.1 Gemmatimonadota bacterium
GTACACATCAGCTACGACCCGTACGGCTGTTACACGACGCTGTTCACCTTCACCGGCCAGCGCCGGCCTCACCATATCCGGTATCTCGAGATCGAGCTTCGTTCCTTGGCCGACAGCGACCGGATTCGGGTACGGATTGCTCAGCCGGAAACCCAGCGGCAAGGTCGTCAACTGTGCGTTCATGATGTCCGCGTAGTGGACCGCACCCCTTCCGTCTGCGACGAGCATCTCCACCAGCTCCAGAACGGACTCATCGGCCACGCCACTCCCCGCGACGGCGCTCACCGGTATTCTCACCAACGGACCCGCGCCGCCGGGCAGCGTTCTCCCTGCCGCATCGTAGACCAAAACCAGCAACTCGCCGTCCCTCTCCTGCGCAGCCAGCTGAAAGCCGAGCACGCGATCAGCGAGCTCGGGCTGGCCGAGGCTAACCTTGCCTGGATTGAAGCGAATGACGGCCTGCACCCCGGCAGAGCGGGCGCCCAAATCAGCCTCCAGCAACACCGTTCGGTAGCCGGCGTGACCCGACTTCGGCGTCATGCTGAGGCCTGCGCGTGCAGTTGCGTGCTCACCGGCGGGCGAGACGCTGGCGGCCATGAGCGCCGAGCCGCTCCCACCGAGAACGATATCGACGACGCAGACGACATCCCCGATGTCGACCGTGCTGTCCCGGTTGCAGTCCGAGGTGGCCAAGGTCTCTTGATCGGGAACGGTGCGCTCGAGGATGATATCGACCAGCAGGACGATGTCACCCACGTTGACATCACCGTCGTCGTTCACGTCGCCGATGCTTCGTGCCATGACTTCACCCACCCACGTCGCCCAGGTGTTGGCCGGAGACGCGGCATACTCAGAGTACATCCAGACCCTGTTCGGATTACTCGGGTCAATCGCGATTCCGTTGTAATCGCCCCAGCGGTTCCTTCCGCTACCGTAGTCCTTGACGTAGTTGGCTTCACCGGCTTTGAGCAGGGCACTGGGTCTGAGCCCCTCGTCGAGGGGCCTTCGTCCCGTATAGCGGATCCCGATGTACTCATCCGTGCACGACTGGTTGTAGACCATGGTCATGTTGCCATCGGGATCGGCGGTGATTGCCGGGTAGTAGAGCCAGCAACCGTCTCTGCCGAAGGCAACATCCTCCAGCAACGTCGGTCCCGTCACGTCGATACGGACATATCGCGCGCGGGCGTACGAGCCGGTCGCGTCCGCTACGCTATGCGCCGTCCAGACCGAACCGTCCCGATACACGACGTTCCTCACCCGCGACCCTCCGACCGATGTCAGGACCGACGATCCGCCCAGCTGGTCGGCGTTGGGTGGCGACCTCCTTTCCGTCACGGGAACGTTGGTCGCCGTCAAGACGGGTGCTGGGTCGAGGGGGTTGGTGAGCGACCAAAGCGTCATCGTGGTCCCGGTGGAAAACGGCGAATCGCTGATCAGGTATTCGACGCCTGGCGACCCGAACGTCACTGCGGGTCTTACGGTTCCCGCCTTCACGTCGGGAAAATCGGGGTCCCGCAGGTCCCAGAAATCGGTGTACGTGACGGTCGGACAGGCGACGTCGTAGAGTTCTGTTTTCGGGAGGATTCGGAGCTTGGCGCCAAACCACCCTCCCTCGAAACCGAATTGATTCGGCACCACGTAGACGGCTGACTGGTCAAATCCCAGACCCTGGTAGTCGGACCAGTCAAAGACACGCGTCGGTCCGGTGTAATCGCCCCGAAACGCGAAGTTGCACCACTCGCCCATTGGGTCCGAGTCGTCCGACACTGCGACAAGGATGTACGAGGACGACGAGTCGGCGTCAGAGACGACGGCGAGCCACACCATCACCCACCGCTCGTCGAAGTGGTCGTAGACCACCTTTGGGTCAAAAGCGTTGTTGCCCGGAACAATATTGGAGAACCAGTCAGGAGCGCGTATTTGCTGTAGGTTGCTACCGTCCTTTGAGAATACCGCGAAATCGCGATTCACCAGCGCCATTATGTGGTCCGGGCCCACAGCCAGAATTGGATCCGGGGGTATCGAGCTAGTCTGCTTGATACCCTCGAAGCTCCGGAGAAGCCCTGGGGCCGCGGCCACGGCTACTGGAGGAAAGAGCCAGCCGAGGTCGTCCTGCTCATTGGCCCCCGGAGGTGCTGACGGCGCCCTGAGCCCAATCGGGTCGGGCAGCAGCTCGAGAGTGTGCGGTGGCGGGCGTCTAATCTCCTCCAGCAGCGCGGGTGGCATGGACGCGAAGTCCGTGGTCCTGGTGAGGATCCCCGGTATGGAAGTGCCCTGCTCCGGGCCCTGGTAGAGCTGGGCAACCACAGGTCTCGCAGTCCAAGTAACTTGTAACGTCAGGGCCAATCCAATCGCTAATGCGTGTCTCTTGTCGAGCATCTGCAGCTCCCTAGCGGACGCCAGAATCGAATCTCACAACCACCTGCGCGAGCCTGCCCGCCTCGACCTCAACCGTATCCGGCTCGGCCTTGGGATCGGTGACCAGGAGCGGCTGGCCGGGGTCCACGATGTACAGACCGGGAGGCAGTTCCACCCGAAACCGTCCTTCCGCGTCGCTGGTAACAACGGCGGCGATGTCGCCGGACCCGAGGAGCCGCAGGGTCAACTCAGCTTGGAAGGGCCGGTCCGGGCACGACTCCCCCTCCACCATCACGGGGCAGGACGGACCGATGGTGACCCGGCCCTCAACGCCCGAACTCTCTTGCACCACTGGCAACTCCTCCAACTGCTGCTCGCGCACCGAGTCCGCGGCCGCGGTGCCCGCCGGCTCGCCCTTACCTACGGGGCGGTCCGCCGGGTCAGACGTACCGCGCTCCGATCCTTCCTCCGAGACCATCTGGGGCACGGCGTCGGCCTCGTCGCTTCCCGCCGGCCGTTCTTGGCGGCAGCCAGTCCCTGGAAACGTGCAGAGCCATAGGATGAGAAGTGTTCCAGCACTCAGGCGAATGACAGCCAATTGCTTCACTGGCCGACCCTCCATGAACGATCGGTGCGGGTGCCGTTACACCAAACGCGATTACGCGGCAATGTCCGTTCGGGTTTGACTAGACGCTGAAAGCTCGCTTGAGGCCTGCTCAATATAGGCCCCGATCGTCCCTACGACAGAACTCGCCCGATGAGCACCTTGAGCTTTGAGCGCGGCCACAGTAGACTCGTCCCGAGCCTCTCTGTTTCGCCGCCTGTCAGAGCACGGCAGATAGGAACATGGCCCCGCCAGCTGCGACACGAGAGCGGTCCTCTCGCAGCACATGTAATCCCGCTTGACTGAAGGGCTCGGCTCCCGATGCAAGAGAGCACAGTTACGTGAGAGCGCGCATGTCGATCGAAGAGGCCCTAGTGCAAGCATCGCCGAAACTCACGCTGGCCGTAGGAGCCTGCCTGTTCGTCAGCGCGGCGGCGCCCTTCCACCTGGTCGCGCAGGACGTGGAGATGCGCGGTAGAGTAAATGGGGTTCGACCGCCGCCGGGTTACTTCGAAGTTCTGGCGCGCGATCCGAACGCCTACCAGTTCGAAGAAGTCTGGAAGGAGCTGGCACGTCAGGTCATAGAGCGCCGTCGGGCTTTGGCGCAAGCTAATGACCTCGCTGCGCTGAACGCCCATTTCCACACGGGCGTGGCCTCAGCTGCGGCCGCTCGGACCGCAGGCGTTGCGGTTGCGGGCACGATTCGGATCCCGGTTCTCGTGGGCGTCTTCTCCGACAGCACGCAACATTTTCTGCCGGACACCGCGGACCTGAGATCCACTCTTTGGGGCACCGGGACAACGCCGCCGTATACGGTCACGACGTTCTATGACGAGATGTCGAATGGTCTGCTGCAGATAACGGGCGACATCATCGGGTGGTTCCCGGTGGACAGCCCCAGCACCAGGTACGAGGGATCCAACAACGGCCTGGATCCCAGTACCGACTATACCGGCGACTTCATACAGGAGCTCCTGAACGCCGCCGACCCACTGGTGGACTTCAGCATCTACGACGGCGACAGCAACGGCAGAGTGGACCTCATAGCCGTCCTCCACCCGCTCAAGGACGGCGCCTGCCGCACCACGCACTTGTGGGCGCACCGATGGACGTACTCCGGCTGGAAAGGCAGTCCATACACCACGGGCGACGGTGTGACCGTGAACGACTACCTACTGCAGTCGGGAGTCGGCGGAGCGAGCGGCTGCGATTCGATGCAGATCATGGCGATCGGCACATTCTCGCATGAGCTCGGCCACGGAGTCGGCCTGCCCGATCTGTACGATATCAGCGGCAACACGAACGGTATCGGCCATTGGGGGCTGATGGGATCTGGAAACTGGAACGTCCAGACGAGTCCAGCCCACATGGAGGCCTGGTCGAAGGAGACGCTAGGCTGGATCGCCGTCGACACGGTGAGCGCATCGGCTGGGAGCGGGCGACACGCGCTCAACCCGATCGTCTCCAGCAACACGGCGCTGCGGGTCAGCGTTGTCGGAAGATATGAGTACTTCCTTCTCGAGAACCGCCGTCTCCTAGGCTCGGAGAGCGCTTTACACGGCGAGGGCTTACTCATCTGGCACGTGGATCCCGATCTCATCTTCGCGCGCTGGGCCAGCAATACGGTGAACGCGGTGGAACCGCACGGCCTCGACCTCGAGCAGGCGGACGGATTGGACAATCTGAGAAACAAGGTCAATCGCGGAGACGCGGGCGACCCGTTTCCCGGCTCGACAAATAACACGACATTCGATCTATCCTCTACGCCTAACTCCGAGCTCAACGACAATTCCAGCTCAGGAGTCCGCATCGACAGCATCACGATCAACGCGGACAACAGCGTCGCCGTCCGAGTACAATTCAATGTGGTATCCGAGGAGATAACCACCAGCGTCGGCGCGGGCACGACCGTGATCGTAGACGGCTCAGGCCAGGACGCGCCCTATACGACCAGCTGGATTTTCCCCAGCACACACACGATCAGCGTCGACTCCGTCCAAGCTGACGGGCTCACCCGCTACGTCTACCAGTCGTGGAGCGACGGAGGCGCCCGAACACACACCGTGACGGCCGACGCCGTCCCGGACGTCTTCACGGCCAACATGGAGACACAACACCGCCTGCAGGCGACGGCGGTTGGCAACGGCACCGTGACCAGCCCCGACGTCACGCTGGATGCAGGCGGCATCGCCTGGCTGCCGCCGGCGGATGTGGCAACGTTGGTCGCGTCGCCCACGGCCGAGTACGCCTTCGCTCGCTGGACCGGCGACACCACCTCTACCGAGGGCACGCTGGTCCTCTCCATGACCAGGCCGTTCACTGTGCAGGCGGAGTTCACCTTGCCCGTCGCCGTCCAGACCCAAACTCTCGACAACGCCGTCATGGGCGCCAACTACGCGGACACCTTAAGCGCCGCCGGTGGGCTAGGCAGCTACACCTGGTCGCTGATCGGCGGGACGCTACCGACGGGTATGAGCCTCGATGAGGCAACGGGCGTCATCTCCGGCATCCCGCGTGTGGACGGCTCGTTCGATATCTCGGTCGAAGCTGTATCCGCAGCGCTCTCAGACCAAGAGGACCTAACCTTGACGGTCACACGCCCGACGTTGGCGCTAGTTGATGTGGTCGATCACTTGCTCGGTGTCTCCAGAACGCTAACGAACGACGAGGAACGGTTCCTCGACATCATAGGGAACGCAAATAGCCGCTTCGATGTCGGTGACTTTCGGGCCTATCTACAAGAAAGCGGACTAGCCGCCGATGTGGTTCCGGCCGACCTCTTGAAGGCAGGCGATCAAGCTAGGGCCAGTAAGGAGGGAGGACGATGAACAGTAAGCGAGGGTTCTGGACCTGGCCGCTGGCGATCACCTGCGCGGCTGTTTTGGCCAGCTCCTGCGGCGGCGATGGCGATGAGGGAACGGGACCGTCAGCCCCCCGTCCGGGGCAACTGACCGTGAGTATCTCCGGCAACGGCAACGCAGGCTCAGCTTTCCTGCTGTCAGTCAGGGGCGACGGCATGAGCAGCCCGACGGCTCCCAGCGCCAGCCACAGGCTCTACACAAACCTGTCGGGCGATACGTTGACGGCCGCGTTGATCGGAGAAGTATCGGAGGGTGCCCTGCTGAAGTTCAACGTCCCGGACGTGAATCGGGCGAGCAGCTATCGCGTGAACTTGACGCAAGTGGCGGGAGCCGACAATGCGTTGCTACCGCTCGGCACGTTCACCGTAACGATCACGCCGTAGCAACCAGCGCCTCGGGGCGCCCAGCATCAGCGCATCTGCGCGTGGATCCGGGCGATCCGGGGATCTTCGCCGATAACCGCACCACCAGCCGGATCCTCGAGCCAGCCTCGCACGCTCATTTCGCCCATCACCGTCTCCACCCTGAAGCCGTTCGCTTCCAACCACTCGAGGTCCGCCGCTTCGATGGCGCGCGCGAACTCGATGAGCAGCCAATTCTTCATCCCCGGCTCGTCGCCTTCCGTTGCCGCAGCGACTCTCCCTGGCGTTGCTGCCGCCCCACCGGCATCCTCGGGCTCCGTGTCCGGCGTCACCTCGTCCACTGCCTGCTGCACAACGGGTTCCTCCGAAACGGAAGTTGCCTCTCCCGCCTGGCCTGCCCCACCCTCGCTTCGACATGCTGCCGCCGCAAGAACCAGCACCGGCATCCAGCAGAACAGTGTCAAGCGCCTCATCTCACCCTCCGACCCGGGCTGACACGAATACTTACAGCCAACTGTCAACCGTGCCCACGATCTTCTCGTATGACACGAACGATCCACCGGCAAGCGTCAGAAGGCCCAAATAGTCGTGTCCGAAACGGGTTCTGATGTACTGCTCGATCGGTTCCCGAAAGTACTCGGCCACGAGACCCGCTATCACACCTGCATGCGTGACCAGCAATACAGCCTCGCCGACGTGAAGACCCTCAAGCCCACGAACGAAATCCAACGCCCGCGCTTGCACATCACCCCAAGACTCACCGCCCGGATAGCGGAACTCTCCAAGAATCGCCTCGTCGGGTACACGCTCGCGTACCTCGCCGAATGTGAGCCCAGTGAATTCGCCGGCATCGATCTCGGCGATAGCCATCTTCGTCTTGATGGTTACCGGCCGATCCAAGCTCTCGACCACAAGCTTGGCCGTCCTCAAAGTCCGCTCCATCGGACTGGAGTAGATGCAGGCAAGCTGATGGCATTCCAGCTGCCGCGCGACCTCCACAGGATGGAGCCAACCGGCATCGGTAAACGGCGAGTCCAGACGGCCCATGAGCACCTGCTCGACATTCGCTACCGTTTCGCCGTGGCGCATCAGATATACGTCGACAGCCATGCACCTATCCTAGGCACCAAGCTCGGCCTGACAAGGTGGACGCATACCTCTCTTGCCTTGCCGCCTGACGCCGACTTACGTTGGCGCCGCCTTTTTCAGGGTCAGCTTGAAAACCACTCTGCCGGCAGGGAAAGCGCAATGTTCTACGTCGCCGTAGTCACATTCTACGTACTGCTTCTTTTCAGCGTGGCCATCAACAAGTCACGCAAGATAAAGACGCAGGAAGACTTCATGGTGGCCGGCCGCCACGTGCCTGTCATGTTGTTGGTCGGCACCCTCGTCTGCACGTGGATCGGATCGGGCAGCCTATTCGGCGGCGCTGGCCTGGCGTTTCGGATGGGATTCTCACAGCTGTGGATGAGCGCCGGTGCTTGGGTCGGTATCGCGATCGTGTACTTCCTGGCGCACCGCGTTCGGCGGATCGCCGAATTCACCGTGCCCGATATCCTGGAGAAACGGTACAACCACTGGGCGCGTATCTTCGGCACATTCGCCGTCATGATCGCGTATGTCTCGATCGCCGGCTATCAGTTTCGAGGTGGCGGCCGTCTGCTCAACATCATCACCAGCGGCGGCATTTCTCCCGAGTGGGGCGCGCTCATCACCTGCGCCGTCATCATATTGTTCACGATGCTGGCCGGCATGATATCGATCGTTTCCATCGATGTCTTCAACGGTCTGATCATGATCGGTGCCGTAGTACTCGCCGTGCCATTCGCGCTAGACGCGGCGGGCGGCTGGAGCGGCGTCAGTGCGACGATCCCTTCCGACCATTTCGCCCTCTTCGGTGGTAACGATGCCATCTGGGCGATGGGCGTCTTTTTCCCAACGTTCTTCCTACTTCTCGGCGAGAGCGGCATGTATCAGAAGTTCATGTCGGCGGAGAGCGAATCGGCGGCGCGCAGGGCAGTAGTAGGGATGATCCTCGGCGTCGTGATCATAGAAGTGCTGCTGGCGGCCGTTGCCGTGATCGGCTCCAGCCTCTACTGGGCGGATCCAGCGTTCGCCGAAGCTGCCACCACCGAGACCATCATCTTGCAGGTCGCCTTCGCCAACATGCCGGCGCTTGTCGGAGCTCTGCTGCTCGCCGGGGGCGTTGCCATAATTCTCTCCACCGGCAACACCTTCCTGATGATCCCGGCGACCAACATGACCCGCGACATCTACCAGCGCTTCATCAACCCACAAGCAGGTGACCAGAAGATCATCCGGTTCCAGCGGATTACCATCGTCGCGATGGGCTTTTTCGCCTTACTTCTGGCGACACAGTTCCAGACGATACTGGCGATGGCGTTTACGGCGTACACCATGGTAGGAGCCGGCGTCACCCCGGCGCTCCTGGCCGCATTTCTCTGGAAGCGCACCACGACCGCCGGAGGAGTCGCTTCGATCGTCGCAGGAATGGGAACGACGCTCGTCATCACCATCGTCAACTGGTTCGCGGAGCGAGCCTCGGGGCACCCGTTCCTGGAGACCGACTACATCATCCTGCCGGCTGCCAGCGCCTCTATCCTCGCGCTGATCATCGTCAGCCTGCTAACGTCGCCCCCCGCTCGCGAGAAATGGGAGCCGTTCTACTCGACCGGAGACGCAACCGCAGCGGCAGACTAGGACCCGAGCCGACGATCCCCGGTCACGAGGGCCACCAGAGCCCACAGCCTCCGACTCGCGGCATGCGCCGCGGGCCGGCAGGCACGCGTAGATCAACAGAGTGTCGTATGGAATTCGGTAGGGGGATCAAGAGCAGATCTATAGCGGGAACCAGCTCTCGTAGGCGCGCGACGCTTGTCTCCGGGCCGAGCTACTGGTCCTCGCCCTCCATTTGTTTCCTCAATTCCGCGAGCCTCTCCTCGATCTCGTCCGCCTTCTTCTCGGCCTCCAGCTGTCGCAGCTCATAGTCCGTCTCGAACTCCCCATAAGAAGGCCGCTCGCCCAGAGCTTCGCTTACCTCTCGCTCCGCCGAGGCAAGGTCCTCCGCCGTCTGGATGTCCTCCTCGGCGCGCTCGAACCTGGCCACGCCACTGTCAGGACCGCGGAGAAGGTCTTCCAGCCTTTGCGCTGTCCCCGCGCGTCGAGAGCGCGCCAATAATGCACTCCGGTTGCGCTCCGCGTACTTGAGCTGCTCCAGCTTCTCGGCGTAATCGACCTTCAGGCGCCCGACTTCGCCCCGCGCTTCGGCAGCCTGGCCACGGAGGTCTTCAGCGTGATCGAGCGCGCGCCGGGCAGCCTCGATTGCGGGCTGGGCTTCCTCCGGCTTCCCGGCGCCCTCCGCCTGCTGAGCCTTGGAGTGCGCGAATTCCGCCCTTTGTATCTCTTGCTGAGCGCGGGCGGCGAGTCTATCCGCTTCCTTCTCCAGTCTGGGGATGCGGGAGCGCAGCTCGATTAGCTCATCTCGCATGCCGCTTAGGAGCCGATCGAAGTCGTCACGGGTGAGCGGTCGCTCCTGTTCTTTGCGTTCCAGGGCCCGCTCGATCTTTTCGCGGAATCGACGAAACATACTGCGAAAGTAGGGACTCAGGGCGCGTGCGTCAAAGGACCGAGGGCGGGAGCGGACTGACCTTGCGCGCCGGCCGGAAGCGGGCTAAATGGATGAACGTATGAAGCGTTCTTCACACGTTCGTCTGCCCACTCCGGCGCGTCCCGAGACCGGCGCGACCGAGCCACACCACATCGTGCGCCCGGAAGCCGTAAAGGCCGCACGTTCAACGCTCTGCGGCGAAGACGAGCTTACCCTTATCGCGGACACGTTCCAGATTCTGGCCAACCCCACTCGCCTTCAGATCGTGCGGGCTTTGGCTTGTTGCGAGCTCTGCGTCGGTGACCTGGCCGCCGCGGTTGGCGCGAGCCAATCCGCCGTTTCGCACCACCTGCGCCAACTCCGGCAAATGCGACTCGTGCGCCATCGCCGCGACGGCAAGCTCACCTTCTACACGCTCGACGACGAGCACGTAGCTCAGCTCTTCGAACTCGGGCTCGAGCACGTCCGGGAGGAGCTCCAATGACGGTCAGGGACGATCCGACCGGGGCCTCGCAGGCCACCTGCGACGTCGTGTTCGGTGTACCCGACATGGATTGCGCCTCCTGTGCGCGGCGCATCTCGGAACGTCTCGAGAAGCTTGACGGCGTTGGGAAGGTCGAAGCCCGTGTGGTCTCGAAGGACCTCCGTATCGAGTTCGATGCGGAGGCCGTCGGCGAAGCAACGATCGCTGATGCAGTTCGCTCTCTGGGCTATACCGTAGAGGGTGACGGCCGCGAGCGATCGACCGCGGGCCTGCGGCCAACGCCCAGCGTTTGGAGCAGCCGTGCGGCCCGCAGAACCTACGTCTCAGGCGCTGTCCTGGTCATCGGCCTCGCGCTTCGCCTCCTGAGCCTCGGTCCCACACTGTTGACGCTACGCTTCTGGACCCTCGATCTGAGCTCGGCGCTGTTCATCGTGGGCGCGCTGGCGGGCGGGCTCAATTTCTTCTCGAAGGGGTTGCGGGCGGCTCGAGTCAGACAGCTCGACATGAACTTCCTGATGACCGTGGCCATTTTCGGGGCCTTGGGAATCGGAGAGTTCTTCGAGGCTGGGAGCATCGCGTTCCTGTTCGGCATTGCCGAACTGCTGGAGCGGTACGCAGTGGACCGCGCGCGCCATTCGATCGAGCAGTTGCTGGACCTGGCGCCCGCTACGGCTCGAGTTCGTCGCGGCCGATCGACGGCTGGGTGAGGGACGGCGTATCCAGCGTGGATCAGAGCCCCATCACGGGAGAGTCGATCCCGGTAACCAAGTCGCCGTCCGACTATGTCTACGCCGGTTCGATGAACCAAGAGGGCTACCTCGAGGTCGAAGCGGCAAAGCGGGCCGGCGACACGACGCTCGCCCACATCATCCACATGGTGGAGGAGGCGGAGGCCTCACGCTCACCCAGCGAGCGCTTCGTCGAGAGGTTCGCGCGCTACTACACGCCGGTCGTGACATCACTGGCCGTGGCCGTGATGGTCATTCCGCCACTCGCCTTCGATGCGTCCTTCGCCACTTGGTTCGTGCGGGGGTTGACCTTGCTCGTGATCTCCTGTCCGTGCGCGATGGTCATATCCACTCCCGTCGCCGTCGTCAGCGGCATCACCAGCGCTGCCCGCAATGGAGTGCTGATCAAAGGCGGCGTTCATCTCGAAGCGCTGGCCGGAGTCCGCGCCGTAGCACTCGACAAAACCGGCACGCTTACCACAGGAGAACTCTCGGTGGTCGAATTGGTGGCGGACGAGGATTCAGATCCTCGTCGTGCGGACCTGTTGGCCATTGCGGCGGCCCTGGAAGAACGATCGGAGCACCCAATAGCGAACGCAATCCGCAGGGCCGCCATCGAAGCGGGGGTGAACGGGGAGCATCGCATCACCGACTTCGAGTCGCTCGCCGGGCGCGGAGCCCAGGCGCGATTAGATGGGGAGCCGCACCAAATCGGGAAACCTGAACTGTTTGGTCGAGCGGTTGAGCCGTGGCAGGTTGAACTCGAGCGATTGGCAGCGGCGGGCTGCACACCGATCTGCGTGGGTCGAAGCAGCGAGGTCATCGGAATCCTGGCCGTTGCGGACCGCGAGCGCCCCGAAGCGCGCTCGGTGCTGGCGGCGCTCAGAAAGCAAGGCATCCAGCGGATCGTGATGTTGACCGGCGACCACCAGGCCACCGCTCGGACGGTGGCCCAACGCCTGGACGTGGACGCCTACTACGCTGGGCTTCTGCCGGAGGAGAAGGTAGAGAAGATACGCGAGCTAGAGGCAGACCTCGGGCGCGTGGCGATGATCGGTGACGGGGTCAATGACGCACCGGCCCTCGCAGCCGCCACAGTCGGCATCGCCATGGGAGCGGCAGCCAGCGATATCGCGCTGGAGACAGCGGATGTGGCGCTGATGGCCGAAGACCTCGCTGGCTTACCCTACGTCTTCCGGCTCTCCCAGCGTAGCGGCGCGGTCATACGCCAGAACATCGCCGCCTCGATCGCCATCAAGCTCTCGTTGGCGGCAGGCGTTCCCGCCGGCCTGGTCGGCCTGATCACAGCTGTCCTTGTGGGAGACATGGGGGCTTCACTAGCAGTCACCGTCAACGCGCTGCGCCTTGCCCGGCTAAGGCGGAAGCCGTAGCCTCAGAGAACGACAAAGAGCCCGGGCACGCCGCGGATTCTCACACATAGTGGCCGCAACCAGCCTCCGGCAGCATGCCCGGACCCTTCAGTACTCAGCAATCAGTAATCACTGACGAGCCACTGCCAAACGGATGCCTCGGGTCTGTCACCTGGCGTCGGAGCACTCCTCGTGCAGCTATGACTGGCAGCGGCAAGTTGTTGCGCCGGTATCCCTTGGACATACGCAGATGAAGGTACTTCAGCTGGCAATTCAGGGCGGAATGTCTCAGACAGAGACAGAAATCGGCAGCGCTTTACAGAACCGTCTGGCCCTCCATGCCAAGGCACACGTCTTGCTATTCAGACACGGGCGTTGAGGCGAGGAACGCATGACACCCCGGGGGTGGAAGGGGACGAAACAGCAATATGCATAAGGATATCCAAGGTACCCGGTGGGGGGGTCGGTCACATGAGATCGACTCGCCCTCCTAGACGGGAGCTGTTCAGATGTCCCCGCAGGAACGAATGCACCGATTGGTGAAGGGCTGCATCGGACCCGCCGTTATGGCCCTGGTCGCCCTATCATCGCCCGGCACAGCGGCGGCGCAGGAGGGGAATGAGCTGTGCTTGATGTGTCACCAGCAGGAGTCGCTCTTCGCCAGCAAAGAGGATCCGACTCGATACATCGTCACCCAGCAGACGCACGAGCGTTCGCTGCACGGGCAGGCGAGCGTGACGTGCACCGACTGCCATCGCGGCCTCGCCTATCCGCATCCGGAAGAGCGGCCCAAAGCAGACTGCACGCTCTGCCACGACGATCAGTCTGTACAGCACGGGATCTCGTTGCACGGACAGGCAGCGGCGCGTGGTGACCCGTTGGCTCCGAGTTGCGCCGACTGCCACGGGACCCACGACATCGACTCGCACTTCAATCCGCGCTCGCCGACGTACGTATTCAACATCCCAATGCTCTGCGGTGAGTGCCACCACGAGGGGACGGCGGTCTCCCGAACCCGGAACATCCCTCAGGACCAGATCCTCGAGAACTACTCCCAGTCGATTCACGGCGCGGGCCTGTTCAGGCAGGGTCTCGCAGTGACGGCGGTCTGCACTTCGTGCCACACGTCGCACATGATCCTGCCACATACCGACGCCCGCTCGAGCATCCATGAACGCAACTTGGCCGAGACCTGCATGCAGTGTCACGCTCTGATCGAAGAAGTGCATCGGCAAGTGATTGAAGGTCGGCTTTGGGAGGAGCAACCGCACGTTATCCCCGTATGCGTGGATTGCCATTCGCCGCACAAGATCCGCCGAGTCTTCTACGAAGCGGGTGCGGCGAATGCCGATTGCATGCGCTGCCATTCGGACCCGGACCTGACGATGGAGCGGGGTGGCGAGAGCATCTCGATATTCGTGGAGGAAGAGGCATACAACGGCTCGACTCACGGTGGCACGGCCTGCGCACAGTGCCACACCGACGTCACGCCTTCCGTGCGGTTCCGCGCCTGCTCGACGTCGGTAGCTTCCAATGTGGACTGCGCTATCTGTCATCCGGAAGTTGTGGAACAGCACTCCACAGGCACGCACGGCAGGCTCGTAGCGGAAGGCGACCCCGACGCGCCGGGCTGCCTGGACTGCCACGCGCATCATACGACGCAAGACAAGCTCACGCCCACGTCGCCGACCTTCGCGCGCAACGTTCCGGATCTTTGCGGCCGCTGCCACAGAGAGGGGGAACCGGGGGCCCGCCGGATCGTACACGAATCGCCGTTCGACATCGTGGACAGCTACGTCATGAGCATCCACGGCAGAGGATTGGTCGAGAGCGGCCTGGTGGTAACCGCGACGTGCCCGGATTGCCATACACCGCATAGGCCACTTCCGGACACCGATCCCGAATCGTCGGTGAATTCCAACAACATCGCCGCCACGTGCGGCACCTGTCACTACGGAATCGAGGAGAAGTACAGGGAGAGCATCCACTGGGCAATGCGAGAGAGCCCGCCGGAGGGTCGAGAGCTGCCGACCTGTGAGGACTGTCACACCTCGCATACCATCAGCCGCACCGGCCAGGGCGATTTCCGGCTGATGATGATGGACCAGTGCGGGCGTTGCCACGAAGAGGAATCGGAAACCTTCTTCGACACGTTCCACGGCAAAGTCTCGCGACTGGGAGATACGGGTGCGGCAGAGTGTTACGATTGCCACGGTACGCACAACATCCATCCGATCGACGACGCAAGGTCCACGCTCAGCCGCCGGAACATTGTAGAGACCTGTTCGGAATGTCACCCGGGTGCCAACCGCCGCTTCACGGGATACCTGACCCACGCCACGCACCACGATCCAGCGAAGTACCCGTTCCTATTCTGGAGTTTCTGGGGCATGACGTTGCTGCTGGTGGGAACGCTCACCTTCGCCACTCTCCATACCCTCGCCTGGCTGTTCAGGCTATGGCGCTCACCAGGCGAATGGACGCGCCACAAACCGGTCGAGGGCGAGCTTCTGTACAAGCGCTTCACGACATTCGAGCGCTCGATCCACCTGGTAATGCTGGTCAGTTTCTTCGTGCTCGCACTGACGGGTATGGCGCTCAAGTTCTCCTACATGGGCTGGGCGCAGCGCTTCGCCGGGATGCTGGGGGGCTTCGCGACGACCGGCGTCCTGCACAGGCTGGGCGCGGTTGCCCTGATCACCGTCTTCCTGGTCCACCTGACCGACGTGTTCATGAGGAAGCAGAGATCGGGCCGGGGCTGGCGCGAGTTCATGTTCTCGGACAGCTCGCTTCTCTTCAATAGGAACGACCTGAAGGAATTCGTGGCGTCGACAAAATGGTTCCTCGGTCGTGGCGAGCGACCCAAGTATGGACGTTACACGTATTGGGAGAAGTTCGACTACTTCGCCGTATTCTGGGGCATGTTCATCATCGGCTTCACGGGTCTGCTGCTCTGGTTCCCGGAGTTCTTCACGATCCTGCTCCCCGGCTGGACCGTGAACGTGGCCACGATCATCCACAGCGATGAGGCGCTGCTGGCGGTGGCGTTCATCTTCACCGTCCACTTCTTCAACACGCACTTCCGTCCGGACAAGTTCCCCATGGACGAGGTCATCTTCACCGGGCGCGTGCCGGTGGAAGAGCTCAAGCATGACAAGCCGCGGGAGTACGAGCAGTTGATGGCGGCAGGAGAGCTCGAGCAACACCTGACGCATCCGTACCCGAAGAAGTTGCAGCGACTGTTCAGAGTCTTCGGGTTCTCGGCTTTGGCCGTAGGGCTGACGCTGATATTCCTGATCCTCGTCACGATGCTGACAACGTACTTGCGGGACGTGTTCTAGCGGCTCGAGGGCGGACGAAAGTCATCGGCAGGCTGGTGACCGAGCCTGACGAGGAGCCGCTACCGTCCGCCCGTCACAAGCGCATTGGCAACGACGGCTTGTCCTAGAGAAATTCCGCCATCGTTCGGCGGAACCAGGCGGTGAGCGAACACTTCAAAGTCGTCTTCTGCCAGCCGGTCTAGCAGGCGGCGGGTGAGGAGCGCGTTCTGGAAGCAGCCGCCGGTTAGTACCACCCGGTTTAGCCCGCGAGTATCGCGCACCTTTCGGCATACGGCCAGCGTAAACGCCGCCACCGTATTGTGGAATGCTGCCGCGACGATCGGGACCGGCCGTCCCGCTCGGTAGTCGCACCACAGCGCCCGGAGAACGGCGGCCGGGTCGATGACCCAGCCAGCTCCTTCCGAGATAAGATCGTACGGATAGATCATGTCTGCCGCGCTCCAGTCCGCCGCCGCCTCCAGCTCGACGGCGGGCTGGCCTTCGTACAGCGCTTCGTCGCGCAGGCCGAGCAGGGCCGCTGCCGCATCGAACAGGCGCCCGCATGACGACGTAGGCGGGGAGTCGTGTCCGGCCTCGAATTGGCGTCGCAGCAGAATGCGCTCGCCGATCGGGATCTTTGCCAGGAAGGGTTGGAATTCGGCCTCGCTTGCCGAACACAACGACCAAATGTAGCCCACCGCCATCCGATAGGGCTTGCGGACCACCGCATCTCCGCCAATCATCGGAGCGTAGCGCAGGTGGCCTACCCGCTCGAACGATCCCCATTCGGCGACCAGTATCTCGCCACCCCACATCGCGCCATCGAGACCGTAGCCTGTGCCGTCGTACGCCACGCCGATGACCGGCTCACGAATGCCGTGTTCCGCCATCGCGCTCACGACGTGCGCATGGTGGTGTTGCACGACGACGCGAAGGGCAAGCGGTGCCGGAAAGTCGTGCGCGACGTGAGTCGACAGGTAGTCGGGATGCATGTCGTGGGCGATCACCTCCGGCTCCACCTTGAACAGCCTCCGGAATGTCTCGAGCGAGCCCTCGAAGTGCTCCAACGTCTCCCGGTCTTGCAGATCCCCGATATGGGGGCTCATGAACGCCTTGGAACCCTTGACCAGGCAGAAGGTGCTATTCTTTTGCGCCCCACAGGCCAGGATGTCCCTGGCAGCCTCGAACGGGAGATCGAGGGGAGTAGGAGCATGGCCGCGCGCCCTCCGAATCGGCACTACGCTGTCCCCGAGCAAGCGCACGACGGAGTCACCGTACCGGGCATAGATATCACGGTCATGCAGTAAAAAGTCATCCGCGATTTCGCCCAGCCGTCGCACCGCTTCCCGGTTGCCGATGGCTATCGGCCCCTCGCCCAGATTGCCGCTCGTCATCACCAGCGGCCCGTCAAAGCTTCGGAGCAGCATATGATGAATGGGCGTGTACGGCAGCATCAGCCCCAGCGTATCGAGATCCGGCGCGACTTCCGGCGCAAGAGCGGTCTGGGTGCGCCGCTTCATCAGCACAATCGGACGCGCCCGGCCCTGAAGTGCCTCGATCTCGATATGCGTAGCGTCGCACAACCGTTTCGCCGACTCCACATCGGGGACCATCAGCGCGAACGGTCTACCGTACGGTCGCTTACGCGAGCGGAGGCGCTCGACGGCCTCGGGATTGCAGGCGTCGCAGGCCAGCTGGTATCCGCCCAAACCCTTGACCGCCACGATCCGCCCATCCTTCAAGAGCGATGCACATACCTCGATCGGATCGCCTTCCGGCAACCTGCCCAGCGGGTCGTGCAACCACAGTTTCGGCCCGCAGGCCGGGCACGCTACGGGTTGCGCGTGAAAACGACGGTCACGGGGGTCGCCGTACTCACGACGACACTCGTCGCACATGGGGAAACACCGCATGGTCGTGCGGCTTCGGTCATAGGGCAGCGACTCGATTATCGTGAAGCGCGGGCCGCAGTGTATGCAGTTCGTGAACGGGTAGCCGTGGCGACGGTCGGTTGGCTCGAAGCACTCTTTCAGGCAGGCATCGCAGGTGGCTGTGTCGGCGGGGATCGACTGCCACCCATCATCCAGCTGGTTCTCAATGATCTCAAAAGACTCGTAGCCGGAACGCGGCCTCTTCTCGACCACGACCTCGTCGACCCGCGCCGGTGGCGGTGATCGCTTGCGCAGGTCTTCCAGGAAACCGGAGAGCGCTACCTCGCTCCCATCTATCTCGATCTCCACCAGGTGATTCGCGACGCGAACCCAGCCCTTGAGTCCGTAACGCTGAGCTAGCTGGTAGACGAACGGTCGAAACCCGACGCCGTGGACTACGCCTCGAACCCGGACGCTAAGACCGTGCACCGTCCACGCTTCGCTTCTGGATGGCTACCTGATCGGACAGCCAACCCGTCCACGCTGCCAGTCCCTCACCCGTGTACGACGATGTCTTGAAGACTTCCAGGTCCGGGTTGATCGAGCGGGCGTTTTCTATCGCCGTTTCCATCGAAAACTCGAGGTGCGGTACAAGATCGACCTTGGTCATCACGAGAACGCTCGCCCTCCGGAACGCCGCCGGATACTTGAGCGGCTTATCCTCACCCTCGGTGACGCTCATCAGGACTACCTTCATCGACTCGCCGAGATCGAAAGAGGATGGACAAACGAGGTTGCCGACGTTCTCGATGAAGAGAAGGTCGCTAACCGCTGGATTCAGCCGCTCGAGTGCCCTGGCGACTTGACGCGCATCAAGATGACATCCGCCCCCAGTCTCTATCGCTTCGACCGGCACGCCGTGGCGAATCAGGCGTTCGGCATCGTTGCGCGTCTGGACATCGCCCGCCACGACTGCCAGGCGCAGGTCCGTCTTCAGCGAATCGACGGTTCTCTCCAGCAGCGTCGTCTTACCCGAGCCAGGCGATGAAATCAGGTTGACGCTGAACGTGCCCCGGGCGGTTAGCCATTCTCGAGTCTCAGCGGCCACCTGGTCGTTCGCGCTCAAGACTTTCTCTTGGATGCTCACTCGCTGTGGGCCCATGACATCACTCCACCTCGAGATAGCTTACCAGAAGGCCTTCTCCCCCCGAGACTCCACGGGCTGTGACGCCGCATTCGGGGCACGCGAAAGGAGCGCGCTCGACCTCGACTCGGAGTCCACACTTGGGGCATGCCGCCTCACCCGGCTCACGCACGATTTCGCAATGCACCCCATCGAAACGCTCCGCCAGAACGACCTCGAGACAGGATCGGAGCGTGTCGACCTCGATGCCCGAGAAGGCGCCGACTTCTACCCCCAGCGCCGTAACGCGTGATTCTGGCAGCTTTGCCAGCTCACGTTCACAGATGGAACGGACCTCGAGGGCCAGGGACATTTCGTGCATATCGAGTCCTTGGCAACGGTCATCGGAGCATCAGGTCACTCCGCCTCCCGGCGAGCCGTGCCGCAAAACCTACCCAAGGACGAGGGCTTCACCCACCAGTTGTCAGGAAGATACGTGCCAACAGATCGAGACCCGCTCAACGAGGCATCCTGCAACACCGAGGCTAGCCGCGCAGAAACCACTGGAAGCCTATCATCGCCATCAGCGAGAGGGTTACGGTCGTCGCCACGGTCGCACTGGACGAGTCCTCCAGCGCCTCGGGTATCAGTTCCGAGAACACCATCCAGATCATGGCGCCGGCTGCGAATCCGAGCCCCACCGAGAGAAAAGGCTCGAAAGCTTCCACGAACAGGAACGCCGGCACAGCCAGGAGAGGCTGGGGGAGGCTGGAGAAGACGCTCCAGCCCGCGGCCCGCCGAACGCTCTCACCCCTGGGCACCAGGACCAAGCTGATGGCCAAACCTTCCGGGATGTTG
>JBDHHL010000114.1:0-12043 GCA_039589375.1 Gemmatimonadota bacterium
GATGTCGCGTTCCGAATTGGATGGAAGATACCGGTTGGACCGTGAGTGTATAGTCAGTGTAGCGTGACGTGGGTCGGTTTGTGCAGTCAGTGAATGCTGGAGCTGGCGCCCAGTCCCCACTTCATTATTCAACCCGGATCCTGCATGAGCAAAGCGTTCGCATCGTGAGGAGTGGTTCTTGGTCGATTTATCTTCAGGACGCTTCGGAAGCCGGTGTGATCTGAGACCGTGGTGTGGCCGATGCGATGGAGAGGGTATGCCACTCGGGTCGGAGGTGAGACGGGTCCATTGAGCGAGGAACTCGCTGAAGGATCGACGGTCTCGAGCGGCTCTCAGTAGGCGAGCGATTCGGGTGGTGCCCGCACTCGGTTGAGTGCAGTGAGAGCCCGGCTCAGCAGACCACCGGTCAGAGCTTCGCCCGGCACCTGGAGCGAACATTGTCGGGCACTGTGGGTGAACTTGCCCGGCAGGCGGAACAACCAGGCACGCAGCCGCTTGGGCTGGGCCGTGCTCCAACCACCGGGGAGCAGGCAGCGAAGCAGATGCAGAAGCTGGTAGGCCAGGCCGCCCAGCGCCCAGAGCAGGGCGTTGCCGTCCAGGTTGTCGATGGCCGTCTGACCCACCGACAGCTGCCCCAACTCCTCGATGCGATGCTCGACCACGGTTCCGGCGTTGTAGCGGCGCCAGGCGGTGAGGTTCTGGATGCCCGGAAGGTTGGTCAGAATATGTGCGGTCTCGATCACCTCGTAGGTATCGAGCCCCAAGCTTCCTGCCTCGTGCGTCAGGGATCGACGTCCCTGCAGCGAGAGGAGTCGGGCGCCCCACAGGCGACTCGAGGCGGTCCACACTTCGTCGGCCTCGGAGAAGATGCCCTGAGCGCGCACCGACCTCCGCCACGCACGCTGCTGATCCCGAAGCCACGGGCGGTTCGGCATCTTCAGGAAAAACCCGACCTCGAGTTCCTGAAGCGTCCGTACGATCTCCTTGGAGAAGAAGCCCTTGTCGAGGCGGACGGTGATCTCCTGGACGCCGAGCTGCCGAAGCCGGCCCACCAGAGTCCTCAGCCATGGGGCGGCGCCGGTGGAGGCGCCGGCCGAACCCGGTCGCCAGCGCACCCCAAGCAAGTCGGCGGTCTCCACGACGAAGGCGAGCAGGGGATGATGGCTCGGCCGACCCGGCTTCTTGGGATTGTATCCGAGCTCGGCACGCAGACGGTAGAGTCGACGACCAGCGTCGCGGCGTCGGGCACCCGCGTCCACGACCAGCGTATCCGAACCAGCTGCCACAACAGTTCGTCCAGCAGCGGAAGCAGACTGGGGGCCGCCCGCCGCAGCCAGCGACCGAAGGTGGTGGGGTCGGGCACTCTCACCCACCCGAAAAGCTTGCGCACTCGCCGCGAGGCAAAGAGCTCGAGGTCGTCGAGCCAGCCCCCTCCGAACCACAACAGTGCGACCCACAGCTCCACCATCAGCGAGGGGCGGAAGCGGCCCGGGAGCGATGCGGTGCGTGCGTCGAGCCAGCGGCCCAGCTCCAGTCGGTCCCAAAGAAGGCGCAGGGCAACCAACCCGGCGCCGTCGGTGACCGATTGCAGACTCCGCTGAAGACGCAGAGGAGAATGAGAGCCTTGAACGTGAGGCCGGGAGGGAATATGATGTTGGGTGTTCACCGCCTGGATGACCTCCGTTTGCGGGAAGTTTCTTCGTCGATACTCCCGACAATGTAGGGCTTCCGGGCGGTTTCTTCATCTTCATTTCACGCGCGAATTGCAGGATCCGGGTTCAACATTCGATGTTCGATATTGGATATCCACAGCCCCGCCTAACCCTCCCACTCCTTCTGTTCTATCCCGTCCTCCGTCACGATCGTATACGTCTTGTGGTTGACCCAGTCGCCAGAGTTCACGTAGTAGCGGCCGTCGCCTACGTGCTTCAGAGCCGGGGTGTGACTGTGCGCGAAGACGACGAAATCGAGGTCGGGCCGCCGTTCCAGCGTGTCGACCGCGTACTGTTCCAGCACCGCCGAGCGTTCCTTTGCGCGCACGAAACCGTGTTCGATCCGTTCCGGGGTCCGTGAGACTCGGCGCGCGATGCTGCAGGCCATGTCGGGGTGAACCAGGCGCATCGCGCGGCAGACGGGACGGCTGCGCAGAAATCGCTTGAGAATCTTGTAGCCGACATCTCCGGGGCCGATGCCATCGCCGTGTGCGACCAGCGACCGCCGGCCGCCTAGCTCCAGCTCCACCGGACCCTCCGCCAACTCGATCCCGATCTTGTTCTCGAGGAAGGGGCCTCCCCAAGCGTCGTGGTTCCCACCGATCAGGATAAGCCGCACTCCAGAGTCCCGCAGGTCGGCGAGCGCGCGCAACGTGTGGAAGTGTTCGCTGGGAACGACCGTGCGGAATTCACACCAGAAATCGAACAGATCTCCGTTGATCAGCAGCGCATCGGCCTTTCCGTGCCAATGCCGGGCAAAGCGCAGGAAGGCCTGGCGCACCGTGTCGGGTACGGCGCCCAGATGCAGGTCGGATATGATGACTGTAGGCTTGCTCATAGATTCAGGAACAGGTGCTGGCGCGTGACTCGCTAGCTTGCGCATTATAGGAAGCCTCGGCTCGAGAGCAAGCGCTGGCGGGTTCCTTTGACCGAAGCCGCTCGAGGCCCTAATGTAAAGGGCACAGGCTTGATGCCGGCGCACTGGGGGCGCGTTTACCAACCGGAGGGCTGGGGCTGGAAAGTACCGTAGAGTTTCGCGCTCGCTATTCCGAGACCGATCAGATGGGTGTGGTCTACCACGCGAACTACCTCGTCTGGTGCGAGGTCGGTCGCACGGACCTGCTCAGGCAGCTCGGGGCAACATACGCCGAAATGGAGCGTCAAGGCGCCTTCCTGGCGGTGTCCGACGCCCGGGTGAGCTTCAGGGCCGCCGCCCACTATGACGACCTGATCCGGGTGCGCACGACCCTCGAGAGGGTGCGCAGCCGAAGTGTCACGTTCTCGTATGTGGTGGAGAATGCCGAAACGTTGGCGCTTCTGGCGAAGGCGCAAACGGACCTGATCTGTCTGAAACCTGACCGTACGCCCCGGAAGATACCCGGAGAGATCCGGGAGCTACAGGGGCGGGTTACGGGCGCATCCTCGCAGGAGGGAACAATCAGCGCCCTCTCCGGTGTTTGATACAGTAGCCAATATGCGCGTTTCTCCTTTCCTAGGTACGAAAGCCAGGGACACCTGGATATTGCATGGGAATTGGTCTGCCCGTGCATTCGCCGTCACGTGGGTCTGCCTTCTGATGATGGCAGGCCCGCTGGCGGCGCAGTACGTGCCGTTCGGCAAGAACAAGGTCCAGTACACGCCGTTCAAGTGGCATGTTCTCTCCGGCGAGCACGTTGACGTCTACTATTATCCGGAAGAGGAGCTGCTCGCCAAGGTCGCCCTGATCTACGCCGAGGAGAGTTTCGACACCCTGACGGCGCTGTTCCGGCACCTCCCGTTCAGGCGAGTTCCGCTGATCATCTACTCGTCGCACCAGCACTTCGAGCAGACGAACGTGACCCAGTCGTTCCTTCCGGAAGGCGTCGCAGGGTTCACGGAGTTTCTCAAGCGCCGGATCGCGCTTCCGTTCAACGGCAGCTACGATGATTTCCGGCACACGATTCGCCACGAGCTGGTGCACTTCTTCCAGTTGTCGAAGCTGAGCCGCACGTTCGCCAAGTACCCGAGGTTCCGCTCGCCCTACGTCCCGCTCTGGTGGTCGGAAGGGCTGGCGGAACGCTGGAGCTCGGAGCAGGACTCCGAGGACGAGATGTACGTTCGGGACCTGGTGCTGGACGGAGACCTGCCGACGCTTCCGCAGCTCACCTACATGTACGGGTTCATCGCCTACCCGCTGGGCGGTCAAATCCACGAGTATCTCGGTGAGCGCTACGGGTACGGTCGCGTGGCCGACCTCTACGATACGCTATGGAAATATGGCAGCTTCGAGGAGGCGTTCGCCGGCGTGTACGGCATCACGCTGGAACAACTGGATCGCGAATGGCGATACGAGTTGGAGCGTAGGTACTATCCGGAGTACGCCGACCGGAAGCCGGTGACGGTCGATGCGCCGAAGATGCTCAAGGACCAGCCGATGGCGTTCAAGCCGACGCTGTACGGCGCGCCCGACGGTTCGATCCACCTGTTCTTCATGTCGCCGCACACCGGCTTCACATCGATCTACAGCGTGGCGATCCAGGGAGGTGACGGCAGGGTGCGCCCTGTGATACAGGGTGACAAGTCGGCCGAGTTCGAGTCGCTGCACTTCTTCTGGTCGGCGCTCGACGTGTCGTCGACGGGCAAGTTGGCCTTCGTCTCGAAATACCAGGAAAAGGACGCGATCCAGATCTATGACCTGCAGCGGAACAAGGTCGTGGGCCGCTACCAATTCCCGGAACTCGTGTCGATGATGTCGCCTTCGTGGTCCCCGGACGGGCGCAAGCTGGTGTTCAGCGGTCTGAGCGTCGCGGGGCCGTCCGATCTCTACATCCTGGACTTCGAGACGCAGGAGCATTACGCGATCACCCAGGATCGCTACCTGGAGAACGACCCCGACTGGTCGCCCGACGGGCGCCATATCGTTTTCTCCTCCGACCGCACGACGGTGGGGAACAAGGGCAACGAGAACCTCTTCCTCTACGACCTGGAGACGGGCGCGGTCCGGTACCTGACGTACGGGTCGTGGAAGGATCTCGATCCGGCATGGTCGCCGGACGGCCGCTGGGTCGCGTTCACGTCGGATCGCGCCGGGTTCCACGATCTCTACCTGGTCGATCGCGAGGGACGGGGCGGACGTCTGACCAGCTATACCGGCGGTGCATTCGACGCGACCTGGATGCCGGACGGTAGCGGTCTGGTCTTCACGGCATACGAGAAGGGGATCTTCAACGTTCACTTCAAGGGATTGAAGCTGGAGGAAGATCAGCCCCAAGTAAGGGTCGCCCAGCAGACGAGAGATGGCAACGAGCCGCCCGACCCCAAGCTCGCCATGCGGCTGGCCGATCGATTCGAGCCGCCGCCGGCGGACCTGGATGTCAATCAGGGCTGGACGTGGGAGGAGGTCGATCGTCCGCTGATCGCGGAGGCCAGCGTGAGGCCCTACCGGACCAAGTTCGGCCTCGACTTCGCGGCGGCTCAGGTCGCGTTCGCGCCGGGCTTTGGCTCGGCGCAGGGTGCGCAGTTCCTGGCCAACGACATGCTGGGCAACCACATGCTGTACTTCGCGATAGTGGCCCGTAACTTCGGCGGCGTAGACGATATCTTCGATTCGTTCGCCGGTCAGGTGATGTATCTGAACCTGTCGCGCCGAGTGAACTGGGGCGTCGGGGCGTTTCGCTGGAACGGGCGCTTCGTGGACGCCGCCTTCAGCAACGTGTACGAAGAGAGGACGAGCGGCGGCTTCTTCCTGGCGAGCTACCCGTTCTCGAAGTTCAAGCGGCTGGAAGTCCAGACGACGCTCGAGTACTCGGACCGCCGCGATGTGCCGGACTTTCTTCAGCTAGGCATCATCGATCTGTTCGAGGACACGCTGTCGCTGACGCGCAAAGGCTGGATCGCGACGAACAACCTGTCTTACGTCAAAGACAACACGCTGTGGCTGAGCACCGGACCGGTTGACGGAATACGCTGGAACTTCACCGGCGGCTTCGTAACGGATTTGACGTCGGCCAGGGTCGAGAACTACACGCTGGTCGGCGACGTGCGCCGGTATTTTCGCACATCGCTGCTCAGCGCATTCGCCGTTCGTGCCTTCGGCTACTACAGCGATGGCGCTATTCCGGGACGAATCGCCGTTGGCGGTGCCTACACGCTGAGACTTTACCCTTTCCTTGGCTTCATCGGCAGCCGGGTCTGGTTCGCCAACGCCGAGTGGAGGTTCCCGCTGTTGCACGGCCTCGCCCTGGCCTTCCCGTTCGGGACGATTCGGTTCCCGGGAATTCAGGCGGCGCCGTTCTTCGACATCGGGCAGGTGTGGATGGAGTACAGCGATCCGCTGGGGATGTGGGGCAGCTACGGCATTGGATTCCGTATGCCGATCCTGTTCCCACTCGTGCTCAGGCTCGATGTCGGAAAACGGTTCTCGTCGGGGGATCTTCCGACACACCTTATTCGAGGCTTCAAGAAGACGGAGGTCGATTTCTTCATCGGCTTCAACTTCTAGCGCCCCCACCGGCGCCCGCAGGCGATCTTTCCCTTGCTTGACGCTCAACGTGCAGGCCGGTAACTTCGGCTCCGTTTGAGAACCGTAATCATTCTGTTGACTCTTGCCACGGCCGTGGCCGCGTGTATGCAGCGGCTGCCGGACCCGGTGCCTATCGCAGAGCCCGGTGAGCTGGCGCAAAGGCTCAGGAAGGCCGGCACACCGGTCGCGCCCCAGCTCATCGAGTTCAAGTGGCGGTATCGTGGCCGCGAGGGTCGCTTCTCGGGTGAAGGCGCGGTTCGAGTGAATCCCCCCGACAGCGTGCGACTCGACCTGTTCGGGCCCGATTGGTCCGGCGTGCAGAGTGCGGTACTATTGGGGGACCAGGTCTACTACGTCGGCGAGCAGCGGATCGAGTTGCCGCCGCCGACGTTCATGTGGGCCATGCTGGGCGCCTTCCGGCCGCCTGCCGGCATCGCGCCGAGGGCGAACCAGCGAGGCGAGTGGTCGGAGCTGATCTATGATCTATCCGATCGCCGGTCGGTGGTCTTCCGTTTCAACAGCGTCGGAGCGCTTGTCGAAGCGGAGCTGAAGATCGAAGGCGATGCGATTCAGCGCATCCGGATCGAGGCGGGCGCTCCGGTTGAAGAGTCCGCATCCTACGCTTGGCCCCAGGAGGCCAGATATCGAGATCTGGCGGAGTATCATGAGGTTAGTATCGATGTCACAGAGATCCGGGAGCACGCTCCATTCGAGAGCCACATATTTCGCGTGGCCCCTGGCTAGCTTGTTCGCCGTAGCCCTGGCCGGTTGCGGTATCTACAGCTTCTCGGGGGGCGGTGGGATGCCCAGTCATATCGACACGATCGCGATCTTGCCGTTCGAGAATCAGACGACTCAGTTCACGCTCACCCAGGAGCTGACCCAGGCCATGTCCGACGAGGTACCGGGCCGGCTTGGCCTCAAGCCGGGAGCCGAGGGGTCGGCCGACGCCGTCATGAGGGGGACGATCACGCGCTACAACGAGCGGGCCACGAACTACCAGCAAGACCCTGTGAATCCCGGACCTGTCGTGTTCCAGCGCAGGGTGGACATCGCGATCACGGTGGAGATCTTCGATGTCGCCGAGAACAAGGTGCTCTGGAGCTCGCGATCGCTGTCGGCGTTCGGTGAATACCTACCCGACAGTCAGACGGAGCTGGTGGGGCGGCAAATCGCGATCGAGAACCTGATACAGAAGATCCTCGACGGTGCACAGTCACAGTGGTAGCTCGGTGAAGTCGAGTCCGAACCGGATCGTGCCATGGCGCTGAGACCGCGTCGAGCGTCGCTGCAAGCGCGGCGCCGCCGCCTCTGGTTATGGGCGGTGGCCGGGGTGTTCCTGGTCGGTATCGCGGGATACGCGCCGCCGCCCAGCGATTCGGACGACGGGACCCGCGCTGTCACGGTAACCACGGTCGAGGGCCAGGCAGAGGGCGAGGGCGAGCAGGCGGAGGGCGGCGCGGCCCACGAGGATTGGGGCGGCCACACCACGGCGCGCTTCTTTCTGGTCCTCATCACCATCCTGATGGTGGGGAAGATAGGCGGGGAAATAGCCGAGCGGGTCGGCCAGCCGGCGGTGCTGGGCGAACTGGTCAGCGGCGTGATCGTGGGCGGCAGCGTACTGGGCATCGTGCCCACGGTCGCCGGCGACCCGTTGACGGAGGTCGTGCACCTGCTGGCCGAAGTCGGCGTCGTGATCCTCCTGTTCGAGGTCGGCCTGGAGACCGACCTGAAGGAGATGTTCCGCGTGGGCCCGGCGGCGGGGATGGTAGCCCTGGTGGGCGTATTGGCCCCGTTCCTGCTGGGTGCCGGATACTGGTACTTTGCCGACCCCGTTCTGGGAGTCCAGCCCGAGGGCGTGAGCCTCGCCAAGATCGCGGTGTTCATCGGCGCGACGCTGACGGCGACCTCGGTCGGAATCACAGCGCGGGTGCTCAGCGACCTTGGTCAGATGCACTCGCGGGAAGCGCGAACGATCATCGGCGCTGCGGTGATCGATGACGTGCTCGGTCTGGTGATGCTCGCCGTCGTGGTGGGACTGGCGGCGGGTTCGAGCGTGACCGTTGGCGCCATCACGTGGACGCTGGCGAAAGCGGTCGGCTTCCTGGTCCTCGCCGTCATCATCGGTAACTTCGTCAGCCCGCACCTGTTCGATGTAGTCGATCGACTGCGGGTGCGGGGCATCCTGCTGGTGTCCGCGTTCTGCTTCGCGCTGCTGCTGGCCGCGCTGGCCGACCTCTCGGATTCGGCGATGATCATCGGGAGCTTCGCCGCGGGAATCATCCTCTCGTCCACCAACCAGTTCGACCTCGTGGTCGAGCGGATCGAGCCGGTCGCCGACGTGTTCACTCCCATCTTCTTCGTCTCGGTCGGAGCCGCGGTGAACGTCCGGCTCATCCTGCCGTGGACCGAGGAGTTCAACACCGAAGTGCTCGTCGTTGGCGGAATCCTGACGGCCATCGCCATAGTCGGGAAAGTCTTGTCCGGCTGGGCTGTCCCCTGGGAGAACATGAACCGCCTGGCCGTCGGCGTCGGGATGGTCCCCCGCGGTGAGGTGGGTCTCATCTTCGCGGATATCGGCCGCCGCGGCGGATTGCTGTCCGACTGCGCCTTCAGCGCGGTCCTTCTCATGGTCATGGCCTCCACCTTCGTCACACCGCCGCTGCTCAAGCTGATCTTCAAGCGTGCTGACGAGCGAGAGTCGTTGACAGGGCCGGGGGCACCCGCGCCGACGGGAGCGGGAGGAGGCCCCAACTGACCAAAGCTGCCGTCATTCGTATCGCCACACGCGGAAGCCGGTTGGCCATGTGGCAATCGGAGTGGGTCCGCGACCGGCTGTCCGCCGCCTGGCCGCGGCACCGGTTCGAGATCGTCACGATCGACACAAAGGGCGATCAGATCCTCGATCGGTCGCTGCCGGAGATCGGCGGCAAGGGCCTGTTCACCGAGGCGCTAGAAGACGCGCTCCTCGCGGGCGAAGTGGATATCGCCGTCCACTCGCTCAAGGACCTGCCGACCGACTTGCCGGAGGGGCTCAAGGTGGGCGCCGTCTGCGAGCGCGAGGACCCGCGAGACGCTTGGGTCACTCCAGAGAACGGGCCGCACGACCTGGCCGGCGCATTGCCGGGCACGAAGGTAGGAACCAGCTCCGAGCGTCGCCGGGCCCAGGTGCTCGCGCTTCGGCCGGACCTGGTCGTAGAGTCGATTCGTGGGAACGTCGAAACGCGGCTCCGCAAGCTGGACGAGGGCCTGTACGACGCGGTGATAATGGCCGCCGCCGGGCTGCTACGGCTTCGCCTGTCGCCGCGGATCACATCGTACTTGGACCCGCCCGAGTGGCTGTCGGCGGCCGGCCAGGGCGCCGTTGCGGTGGAGAGTCGCGCGGACGATCCGGTGGTGGACGAGGTGCTGGACCCGATCGACGATGAGACAGCCCGAGCCGAGACGGACGCCGAGCGGACGCTGCTGGCCAGGTTGCAGGGCGGTTGCCAGGTGCCCGTCGGGGCCCGCGCCCAAGCGTGGGGTGAGGAGCTTGTGCTGCGGGCGCTGGTGGCGACAGCGGACGGCAAGATCTTGATCCGGGCCGAGGGCCGCGACGGGCGCCACAACGCCGTTGCGCTGGGGAGGCGGGTCGGCGACGACCTGTTGGCCCGCGGCGGCGAGGCCATCGTCGCGCGGTTCCGAGGGATGGAGGGCTAGCCGACAATGAGCGCGAATCGCGCGTCGGGGCGCGGGGCCGACGAGCTAAGACCGGTGACGCTGGAGCTCGGTGCGGCGCCGCAAGCCGAGGGCTCCTGCCTGATCTCTGTGGGCTCGACCCGCGTCCTCTGTACCGCCAGCGTCCAGGAAGGCGTGCCGCCGTGGCGGGAGAACGCGGGCGGCTGGGTGACCGGCGAGTACGCCATGCTTCCCAGGTCGACCAGCCAGCGCACACCGCGAGAACGCTCGGGGCCCAAGGGGCGGACGCAGGAGATACAGCGCCTGATCGGGCGCGCGCTGCGGGCGGCGACGAATCTGGAAGCTCTGGGGCCACGGACCGTCATCGTCGACTGTGACGTGCTCGGCGCCGACGGTGGAACGCGGACCGCGGCGATCACGGGCGGCTCACTTGCCCTGTGGCTGGCCGCGGCCCGGCTGGTAGAGGCCGGAGCACTGGCTGCGAACCCGGTGCAGCAGCTGGTGGCGGCCGTCAGCGTCGGCATCGTGGACGGCGTGGCGTGCCTCGATCTCGATTACGCGGAGGACGTCGGCGCCGAGGTCGACTTGAACTTCGCGGCGCTCGAGGACGGCGGGATCGTGGAGGTACAGGGAACCGCCGAGGGCGCCCCGTTCCGCCGAGACGATCTCGATCGGATGCTCGGTCTGGCGGAGTCGGGCGTGGCGCAGCTCTTTCGGCTACAGCGAACGGCGCTGGAGCTTCGGACGTGAAGCTGGTACTCGCCACCCGCAACCAGGGCAAGCTGCGGGAGATCGAGCGGCTGTTCCGTGGTACTCCCATCCGCCTGGTTAGCCTGGCCGATCTGGGCGTCGAGGAGAAACCGGAAGAGGACAAGCTGGAGCGATTCGTCACGTTCGCCGAAAACGCGCTGGCCAAGGCGCAATACTTCCACGATCGCACGGGCCTGCCGATGATGGCTGAAGATTCGGGCATAGTCGTGGATGTCCTCGACGGCGAGCCGGGTCCGCTTAGCAAGCGGTACGCGCCGCCCGAGATGCAGGCCGAGTTCGGCGTCGATCGCGCCAACAACCTCTACCTGTTGCGCCGGCTTCGCGATGTGCCGGACGAGCAGCGGACCGCTCACTTCTATTGCGCCGTCGCGCTCGTCTTCGAGGACGAGTCGCGCCTGTTCGGCGGTCGCGTCGACGGAGTCCTCTTGAAGGAGCCGCGTGGGGAAGGGGGCTTCGGCTACGATCCGATCTTCCTGCTTCCGGAGCGCGGTGTGACGACGGCGGAGTTGACGGTCGAGGAGAAGAACGAGATCAGTCATCGCGGCCATGCGATAAGCGCTGCCCGCGACTGGTTACTGGAACAGCTGCCCGGCGGGTGAAACCGTCGCGGCGCCCACGGAGTAGTGGTGGATGGAGTTGGACTCCTTGCAACTGAGTTCCCCATCGCCATCTCCATCGTCATCTCCATCCCCATCGCTCTCTGCATGGCGATGGCGATGGGGATGGGGAGTGACAGAAACAACTTTGAAGAGGAGTGAGAAATGGACGAGAAGCTTCCCATGCAAGTAGATCAGCCGGAGGAGCCGGACCGCTCTTGGGGCGACATCGCACAGCGCTGGAAGGAAGTCGGCAGACAGGTTAAAGACCTGGGCGAGCGTCTTGGCATCGCCTTCAAGGAGGGCTGGGATACCGAGACGGTCAGCGAGGAAGAGGCAGGCCGTTTGAGGGACAAGCTGAAGGAACTGGGCGAGAAAGTGGATCGCGCCGTGGACTCGATGCGCGAGGAAGCGACGCATCCGGAAACGAAGGCCGCCGCGAAGGAGACCTGGGGCGCCACGCAGAAGGCTTCCACCGAGCTCATGGCGGAACTGCAGGAGACCCTCTCCGAGGGGCTGCAGGAGGTGAACAAGAAGGTCGACGAGCTGGTGAAGAAGCGTGAGGAGAAGAAGTCGGAGGACGAGCCGACGGAGGTGTAGGCTTCGCGCTCAGCGTCAATATTGGCAATTCAAAGCGGCCAACCCGTCAGTATCGGTGTGGCCGAGTACTAGTCGAGCGTAAGGAAGTTAAGGGCGAGGATCGCGAGGATCACCGCGTTCACCACAAGCGCTAAGACCAGAACCAGGACGTCCCGTGGCCCGAAGCGTTGGCGCAAGCGTTCGCT
>JBDHHL010000115.1:0-14643 GCA_039589375.1 Gemmatimonadota bacterium
TGGCCGCGTATATCTTGGCCAAACGGCTCTCGATACGTAGCCGTTCACGCTCGTCCTCGGTCGTACGTGCGGCGACACGCAAGAACTCGTCAACCTCGTACGTGGCGTACAGGCGTTCCGCAAGATCTGCGGCCCGAAGCGACCATTCGTGAGCTTTCTCCTCAAGGCCGGCGCTGATGTAGAGGGCGGCGATTTCACCGATGAACTCATTCGCCTCGTCCCCGGCGAGGCGTCCCAACATATCCGCAGCTCGGCTCAGCAGGTGATCTCGGCGCTTTTCTGGAACCCGGTCGGCAAGCGCCCTGCGAATCATCGGATGGCAGAAGCGGAAACGCACCGACCACTTACCCGTCGGCCAACGTTGGTCCCCCAGTCCGGTGACGAGACCGTGCTCCTCAGCGGCCGTGTACAGCTGAGCCCGCACAACATCCGGCTTCGTCCCCACTTGCGCCGCCACGACGGCCGTATCGACGATCGAGCCGCCGAAAGCCGCTGCCTCTAACATCCAGCGTAGATTGGGCTCCAGGCCATCGAGCCGACTGGCGATGATATCGTAGACGCCGCTTGACTGAACAGGAAGCTGTCGCGCCCGGGCTGAGAATCGGAACAGACGCTTGCGGACCAATCCGCTCTCCGCCAGCAAGTATACGAACTGTTCTACGCGGAGCGGATTACCTTGAGCGGCGACGCTAAGCCAGCCGCTCAGATCGCCAGCCAGCTGCCCGTCGAGGATGGTCTCTGCCAGCTGGATGATCGTGTCTTGTTCGAGCCCTCGAACGGTCAGATCAATGCAGTGCGGCCCGGCCCGATGCTGTATTCCCTTCACGGAGGCTGCACATTCCGGCGTGGTATCCTCGAACGTGACGAGCAACAACACCGGCAGCGAGGCCAGCCCGCTCGCCAACCGAGCTAGCAAGTCCAGGGAAGACCGGTCACTCCATTGAAGCTCGTCGAAGAACAGCACCAACGGTCGCTGGCGAGAGATCGCGCGACACAAGGCGAGGAATTGGTCGAACAGGGCGTTGCGGCCCGCCGTCTGTGCAGCATCTGGCTGCCAACCCGGCGCCTCCTTCTGTAGCATCCCAGGCAGCGTCGGGTCCCCCGACATGAGCCGCATCTGAGCCAGCATGTCGGTGAACGGCCCGTAGGGTCGGTGCGGTGTACGTCCCTGCACACAGCGGGCGCTCAGCGTCAACGCGCGGGGATCGCTGGTCGTGATATTCTCCAGGCAGGCCTGAGCCAGCGTGCTTTTGCCTATCCCGGTGGCACCCGCCAGACTGACAAGGCGTCCACGACCGGTCTTGCCCTCACGGACTTCTTGAAAGACCCGGTTGAGTTGGGCTAGCTCGGTGGCACGGCCGAAGAGGCGGTTCATTTGCTCCGTTGGCTCGTTACAGTCGAGCGCCTGTGCAAGTCGGCGCTTCGAGGGTCTACCCGTTGGGTGTTTTCAGGCCCGATCGGCGATAGACCGTGTAGTCAGGCGGACGTGAAGCGTGCTTCAGGGCGCCGCCCACCTAGAAGCTATCTGCCGTTGTTGTGGTTCTCAATGGCGGGGTCGGTGTGACGCTGCTAGACGGTTTTGGACGCGCGCGACATGCTAAGGATTTTCGACCATGTCCGTCTGGACACCGGCATGACGGACAGGCGTGGCACGCGCACCAATGCCCAATCGGCAAATTCGCCGCAGGCTTTGATTTCAGCCAATGTCACCGGCCGAGGAAGGCGTTCTTCAGGGCTGACCTCGAACACCGCGAAGCGCTCATCATCGGCTTCCGGATCCGGATACGCCGCCGTTGCGACGGTGGCAATCCCAATTATCGCCTTCTCCGACCCGGTATGATAGACGAAGGCTTGGTCACCCGGTTGAACCGCGCGAATGTTCTTCAGTGCCGCCGGATTCTTGACGCCATCCCAGACCGCGCGCCCATCTCTTTCGAGGTCGGCATACGAGTAGTCGCTCGGTTCAGTCTTCAACAACCAACGGTCAGGCATCACTCGGCTTCCGGCAGACGATCCGACTCGACCAACCGCTCGTGGCGCACGACATTGATAACGCCCTTTACTCTCTGAACCGCCTTGAGGACTTTCACCAGGTGAGCCAGGTTTTCGACCTCTACCACGAACTCTCCCTGCATGCCGCCTTCGACGGCAGTTGTTTCTGCGCTCTGGATGTTCGTCCCAGTATTGGTGATCGCTCTCGCGATATCCGACAATAGGCCGCGCCTGTCGGTGCCTTCCACCGATATTCTAACAAAGAGCAGCTGAGCACTGTCGCTCTGCCAGTCGATCTCGATTCGGCGTTCCGGATGCTCGCTGAACTTCAGGATGTTCGGACAATCGTGGCGATGGATGGACACTCCGCGTCCCCGCGTTATGTACCCAACGACCTCATCGCCAGGAACCGGCTGACAACACTGCGAGTAGCGGACCATCATGTTGTCGATCCCCTGGATCTTCACGCCCCGCGGCCCGCCGCGGATCTGGTCGACGAGTCGGGTCAGAGCCGACGGCCTGTCCGGTTCCGCCGGCACGTGTTGGTCCGGCCATAGCTGCTTGAGAAGCTGAGAAAGCCCGACGTCGCCGCGGCTCAGCGCAGTGTAGAGGCTCTCCAGTGTGTGATAACCTGCATTGGTACCCGCTTCCACGAGTTCCGCGTCCGAGACTTTCTTTCGTCGCTTGCGAAGCTCTCGCTCCAAGTATTCCTTGCCGATTTGGACAGCGGTCTTCTGTTCCTCCTGCCGAATCCACCCCCGAATCTTCTGCCGAGCCCGGGCGGTCCCCACGAAATTGAGCCAGTCAGGGGACGGCGTTTGCTTCGGATTCGTGATAATCTCGACGGTATCCCCGCTCTTGAGCTCTCGTGTCAGCGGCGCGATGCGGCCGTTAACGCGCGCGCCAGAGCAGTGGTAGCCGACTTCTGTATGGACCGCGAAGGCAAAATCGATCGGAGTGGCGCCCCCCGGCAACTGCTTTACGTCACCCGCCGGAGTGAAGATGAAGATCTCGTCCTGATACAGGTCGATGCGGAGGAACTCCATGAACTCATCGGGCTCTCTCGTGTCCTGTTGCCACTCCAGTACCTGGCGGAACCACGCGAGTTTCTCGTCAACCTCGTCGGGTGCTCCTTTGTAGCCTTCCTTGTAGCGCCAGTGCGCAGCGATACCGTACTCCGCGGTGCGGTGCATGTCGTGCGTTCGGATCTGAATTTCGTAGAGCCGACCGCCGGGTCCGAAAATCGTGGTGTGCAGCGATTGGTACATGTTAGACTTCGGCATGGCGATATAGTCGTGGAACCGCTCTGTCAGGGGCGTCCATTTGTTATGGATGACGCCCAAAGCGTGGTAGCAGTCTTTGATGCTCTGGGTGGTCACACGGATCGCCATCAAGTCGTATATCTCTTCGTACGGCTTGTCTCGCCTCAGCATCTTGTTGTGGATCGACCACAGGTGTTTTGGTCGACCGGTCACGTCGCACGGGATACCGCCCTTCTCCAGCTCTTTGCGCAGCGGAGTAGCCAGCTGCCGGATCCATTCCTCGCGCTGCTTCCTCCGCTCGCGCACCTTCTTGGCAAGCTGCTTGTAGGCATCCGCCTCGAGGTACTTGAAGGACACATCCTCGAGCTCCCACCTGAGCTTCGCCATACCGAGCCTGTGCGCGAGGGGCGCGTAGATGTCTCTCGTCTCGAGGGCAATCCGGCGCTGCTTCCCCGGCGGCAAAGCTTCCAACGTACGCATGTTGTGCAGGCGATCGGCCAGCTTAACGATGATCACGCGGGCGTCCTGTGCCATCGACAGCAGCAGTTTGCGGAAGTTCTCTGCCTGCTGCTCCGTACTCGAACTGAAGCGGACGCGGCCTATCTTGGTGAGTCCGTCGACTATCGTGGCGATTTCTTGACCGAAAGCTTCACGGACCTCGTCGACGTCGACCGAGGTGTCTTCCACGACGTCATGTAGAAACGCCGCGCAGATTGACGCCGTATCCAGGTAAAGATCGGCGAGGATCTTGCCCACCTCTACGCAATGCGTGATGTATTTCTCACCCGACTTGCGCGTCTGGCCGTGGTGCGCCTGCTGGCTGTATTCGAATGCTCGGGCCAACAGCTCCAGGTTCAGTCTTCCTCGAGTCTCCTCGATGGCCTCGAGGAAGTCCGCCGGCAGTTCGGGCTTTTTCCTATCGCCGGACGACAGAACCGGGTCGGCCGCCCGTTCGATGGTCTTCGTAGTGCGATCAGCTGCCATAGATAGCCTTGTGAACAATAGCGCGGGCTGCCCTGGCCGGTGGGCACGCCGTCACAGTCCTACTCCTACACGCGAGCGGGGTGCGGGATCCTGCCGTGAGGCTCGCCTTATAGAATCACTAGATTCAAGCCGCATCGCAAGTTACGGCGTCGCTGGCCGAACTCGGGCGCGCGACGGAGAAAGCGAGCGAATGGCAATCTAAGCAGCGGCTGAGCTTATCAGCCCCAAGTCGAGGAAGCTGGTGAAGCGCCCGTTTCCCACCACCACGTGGTCGCGGACCGGAATGCCGAGAACGCGACCGGCTTCCACCAGTTGTCGCGTCACCTCCCGGTCCGCCGGAGAAGGTGTTGGGTCTCCGCTGGGATGGTTGTGGACCAGGATCACAGCGGCCGCCGCCTCGGCCAGGGCAGGCGCGAACACCTCTCGAGGATGCACAACGGACGCGTCCAGGATCCCCCGGGTGACCATGAGTTCGCGGATTACCGCGTTCTGAGTGTTAAGAAGCAGAACGTGGAACTCCTCCTGGCGCAGGTCCCTTAACTTGAGCTCGAATCGCCGGTAGACATCGCGAGGTGTTGTCACTCGGTCGTCGTTGTTCCGGACCTCCTCGGCTGCGCGGCGACCCAGTTCGAGCGCCGCCTGGATAGCGACCGCTCTGGCTTCGCCGATGCCGGGCACGGTCATGAGCTGGGATCCCGGCGCACTGCCCAACCGACGCAGCGACCTCTCGAATCGATCATACAGGGCCTCGGCGATCTCCAGCGCGCTTCGACCACCGGCGCCGCTGGATGCAAGGATCGCAAGCAGTTCAGGCGTCCTCAAAGCCGTCGGACCCAGAGCGAGAAAGCGTTCCCGAGGTCGCTCCATCGATGGCCATTCTTTGATCGTGAGAGTTCGTCTCTCCTCGCCAATCATCGCGTCGACTCCGTTGAGAGCGTATGGCCATAACTATGGCGCGAGCCATCAACGAATCGTCACCAGCGCCGCGTCAGCGGGCTCTGTGGGGGCTTGCAGGTGTGTGACCGCTCGAGTGAGCTCAGGCCGGAGGCGCTCCCGGCCGACCGTGGCACTTCTTGTACTTCTTCCCCGAGCCACAGGGACATGGATCGTTCCGGCCAACGCGTTCGCCGCCTGAAACCGGCCTGGCGGGAGGAGTCAGGCCGGGTTGGGGGGCCACCTGTCCACGGCGCTGTTCGGGCACGACCGGGCCCGTCAGAACCCCTGTCGAAGCGGGCCCAGTAGTGCCAATAGCTGGTCCCGCAGCGGAATCCGTCTGAGCCGACGACGCCACCCCAGCAGGTGAGAAGGCCTGACGAGCGGCGGCCGCCACGGCGCCCGGCGCGTAGCCCTCGTCTGTCGTATCGAGCGTGGGCCCGCTGATGCGGGTGATCTGCGGGGCGCGGAGCGGTTGGGGCGGCATCATTTGCGTCTTGAAGAGCCGGTCAGCCAAAGTGGTCCGCATGTCGCCCATGAGGTCTACGAACATCTCGTAGGCCTCTTTCTTGTACTCGATAAGCGGGTCCTTTTGACCCCATGCGCGGAAACGGATTCCAGCTCTCAGTTGGTCGAGATCATAGAGGTGATCCTTCCACTTCTCATCCACCGTGTAGAGGAAGATGTATGACAGAATCCGCTCGGCCTGTTCTCCGAACTCCTCGGCCTTTTTCCTGAACGCCGCATCCGCCTTCTCAACGGAGTACTCGGCAATCTTCTCACGGTCGCCCCACTCCGTCGCCTCATCGAGCGAATTCTCGTCGGGCAACTCAGGACAGTGCAGGAAGAAGTCGATCAGCAGTCGACCCTTCAATCCCGCGAGATCCCAGCTCTCCTCGTTTGCAGTCTCGGGCACGTACTCGTCCACGCGGCTCAGCACCGCGTTGCGGATCATGTCCCACACCTCGCCTTTCAGGTCCTCACCGCCCTCCAGAGCGAACAGGCGCAGATCATAGATCACCTCCCGCTGCTGGTTCATCACGTCGTCATACTCGAGCAGCTGTTTGCGCGCCTCGAAGTTCATCATCTCGACGCGCGTTTGAGCTCGCTCGACCGCCTTTGTCACCAGCGGATGCGTGATCACCTCATCCTCGGCCCCCAGCTTCTCCATGATCTTGGCGAGCCGTTCCGCCATGAACAGCCGCATCAGGTCGTCCTCGAGCGACAGGAAGAAGCGAGAGCCGCCAGGGTCGCCCTGCCGGCCTGAACGCCCTCTCAACTGGCGGTCGATTCGTCTGGAGTCGTGCCGCTCGGTGCCAAGGATGGCCAGGCCACACGGAGGATCGTCATAGCAGCCGAACTCTTTGGTGTAGGTCTGCTCGAGGTCGGATTCTTCATGAACTTGTCCAAAAGCTGGCTGCTGTGCTTCGATAGCACACACCCGGCACTTGACCACGCCGGTCTGAAGTTTGATGTCGGTACCACGGCCCGCCATGTTAGTGGCGATGGTCACGGCGCCGGTCCGTCCCGCCTCGGCAATGATCTCCGCTTCGCGCTCGTGGTACTTCGCGTTGAGCACCTGATGCTTAATGCCGCGCCGGCGAAGCATGCGTGAAACGGTTTCCGAGGTTTCCACGCTAGTGGTGCCGACGAGGATCGGCAGACCGTTCTTGTGCAGTCTCTCGATCTCGTCGAGCAGGGCTGAGTACTTCTCACGCTTGGTCCTGAAAATCACGTCGTCGTGGTCGATGCGGCGAACCGGACGGTTCGTCGGAATGACGACGACCTCGAGCCCGTATATTTCGTGGAATTCCGCCTCTTCGGTCTCGGCGGTCCCCGTCATGCCAGCGAGCTTGCTGTACATGCGAAAGTAGTTCTGGATGGTGATGGTCGCGAGCGTCTGTGTTTCGCCGCGCACCGTCACGCTCTCTTTTGCCTCCACCGCCTGGTGCAGGCCATCGCTCCAACGCCGCCCCGCCATCTTACGGCCGGTGAACTCGTCGACGATGATCACGTTACCGCCTTCAACGACGTAGTCGGTGTCGCGCTCGAACAGCGTGTAGGCCTTGAGCAGCTGATGGATGATATGGATCTTCTCCGACTTCTCTGCGTAACCTCGCTCGCACTGCGCAATCTGCTGTCGCTTTTCGTCAGTCGACAGCGACTCGTCCTTCTCGATCTCGTGGAAGAGCTGTGAGAGATCCGGGACGACGAAAGCCTCGTGATCATTCGGCGAAAGGACATCCAGCCCCTGGTCGGTCAGGTGGACCTGATGACCCTTCTCGTCCATCGAGTAGAGTAGCACCTCATCGAGTTCGTGAAGGCGCTTCTCTCTCATGTAGTCGGCTTCGACCCGCATCATGAGCTTGCGAACGCCAGCTTCCTGCAGCAGCTTGGCCAGCTTCTTATTCTTCGGCTGACCGCGGTGTGCCAGCAGAGTCTTCTCGCCGATCTGATAATCCAGTTCGGGCTCCCCGTCCTCGCCACGCCCCTGCTTCAGCAGCTCCTCTGCCTCGGCGAGCAGCCCATTGACCAGGCGAGCCTGCCTGCGGGCAAGGGCGGCCACTTGGGAGTTGAATTCGGCATACCGCTTGTTGTCCTCTCGACCGACGGGGCCGCTGATGATGAGCGGTGTCCGCGCCTCGTCGATCAGCACGGAGTCGACCTCGTCGATGATCGCGTAGTTGTGAACCCGTTGAACTCGGTCCTCGAGGCGATGGACCATGTTGTCACGCAGATAGTCGAACCCGAACTCGTTGTTGGTACCGTACGTGATGTCGCACTCGTAGACGGCGCGTCGTTCCGGGCTTCCTGGGTCCGTCAAGTCGATACAACCGACGCTCAGGCCGAGGAACTCGAATACCGTTCCCATCCACTCCGAGTCACGCCTGGCCAGGTAGTCGTTCACTGTGACGAGGTGCGCGCCCCTGCCGGGCAGGGCATTCAGATAGAGCGGCAGCGTAGCGACCAGAGTCTTGCCTTCACCGGTCGCCATCTCCGCGATCTTGCCTTGGTGGAGGACGACGCCGCCGATGAGCTGAACGTCATAAGGGACCATGTCCCACTGCATCTCGTGGCCGCGTACGTCGATATCTTGCCCCAGCAGCCGCCGGCACGCCTCGCGCACCGTCGCATAGGCTTCCGGAAGCAATTCGTCCAAGACCGCCTGAGTCTGCTCCTGCAACTCCCCTTCGAGTTGAGCGATCTGCAGCGTCATACGCTCACGCTCAGAAGCAGCCTCGGTGCGTTTCTTCGTTTCCTTCAGCTCGTTCAGCTCGTCTTCAAGGGCCTGGATCCGCTCGCGGATCCTGGCCCGAAACTTCTCGGTCTGCGACTTGAGCTGTTCTTCACTGAAATCAACGAGGACTTCTTCGTGACGAAGGACCTCGTCCACGATCGGCTGGATGTTGCGAACATCTCGCTCGAACTTCGATCCAAGGACAGTAGTGACTAGCTGCTGTATCATTCCTCTATCTTCTCGCTGGCCTGGCTGCTGTTCTGGTACAGAGAGTGCTCTGTGATTATTCGATACACGCGGTCAGGCACAAGGTACCGAATGGGTCGATTCGTTCTCACGCGCTCACGTATCTCGCTGGACGATATTGCAATGTGTGTGACATTGACCCGCCTGATTTTGACGTCGACTGGCGGCTCGGTTTTCGGAGCATCAACCCGCGACATGACTACAATTCTGGCTCGTTCAGCGATCTCGAGAACTCTGTGCCAACGATGAATCTCGCTGAGAATATCCGAGCCCACCATCAGATACAACTCCGACCCTGGGTTCTCGGCGCCCACCTCCGTGATCGTGTCTATGGTGTACGAGGGGCCCACCCGTCGGATTTCCCTATCGTCCACCACGAACCGCAATGACCCAGCCGTAGCCTCGCGTACCATCTTCAGGCGTAGCTCGGCCGGCGCTTCGACCTTGTCACCCTTTAGCGGATGAGTACCGGTGGGAATGAAGACAATCCTGTCGAGGTCTAGGGCGGCCGCCACGTCCTCAGCCACGACCAGGTGACCCACATGCGGTGGGTCGAACGTTCCGCCGAATATGCCTAGCCTCATTTGCTGTCGCGATTCCAGCCCGACTCCATACCCTGGAGTCAGCCCGACGACCGCTTCCGCACCTGCTCGGCCTGGGGTGAATCGGGGTAGTTCTGCATCAGACGGTCCTTGGCTTCCTCAGCCTCCTCCACATACCCGAGCCTAGAGTAGGTCTCGTACAGCGTCAGCAGCGCATCCGGTTCGACGGTCGAGCCCGGATAGGCGGCGATGACATGTTTCAGATAGATAATCGCGGAGTCGTAAGCTCGCCGCTTGTAATAGTACTCGGCGTTAAGGTAGTGCTTGCGCGCCAACTTCTCCGCTAGTTCTCCGGCCCGTTCTGCCGCCTCTGCGGCCAGCGGGCTTTGCGGGTAGAGAAGGACGACCGACTGGCACTGGTCGATCGCCTCCTCCGTATACTCCTGATCGAGTTCTGGCCGCGGCGACAACTCATAGTAACATTGACAGGCGCGGTACCGGGCGTCGTCGGCCAGTTGCCCCGCCGGCCGGTTCTGTGCCAGCCTCAGGAATTCTGCCGCCGCCGTCAGGTACTGCTTTTGCCGAAAGTACGATTCCCCGATCAGATACTGAGCGCTGTCCGCGTTTTGGTGTCCAGGGTCCTGAAACAGGAAACGCTGAAGCGCTTCGATGGCGCGCGTCCAGTCTCTTCTTTCGAATTTCTCTACGCCGATGCGATAGAGCTCTTCCGCAGGAGTGTCCGGCGGGAGCTCCTTGGGGCAACCACATAGCACGAGCGTCGCTGACACGAGTGCCAGCTTGCGAATCGGGCCGCTCACTCCTGCTCCTCCTCCGTCCTCCCATAGCGGATGTTGCGAATGCGGTCCTCCGCCAGCCGCACCCGACGCCCGGTTCGGCTCGGATTCAGATCCAGGACTCTCTGATATGACCTCACGGCTCTGTCATACTCACCTAGCGAGAACAGGAGCTCCCCACGTTCAAACCAGGCGTCATCCTGGAGCGCGCGTGGCGAGCCCAGCTCGATCACAAGCTCGTACTTTCCCAATGCCTCCGTAGGTCTACCCGCAAGGGCATCCTTTTGAGCCAGCTGATATGCACACTGACCGGCGTGCCAGCGCGCGTCGGCGCTCAACTCGCCCCAGCGGCGCTGCGCCAAGAAGTCACGATAGTGTACCAAAGCCTGGCCGCATTCACCCAGCTCGTCGTACACGCGTGCCAATTCGTAACGGACCTCTGGCTCGACGCTATCTTGATCCGCCGCGACCACCGCGAGGTAGAGAGGCAGCGCGTGCACATACTCACCCAACTCGTAGTAGTAGCGCGCAAACGGCTGCGAAAGTTCAACTGGGACACCGCCAGGCTGTATGCTCTCCAGCTGCTCCAGCGCTCGTGCCATTCGCGCCCGGTCATTCCGTTCGAGGGCCCTCTTCGCCATGGCGAGGAAGTCGGCCACCGCCTGGTTCGCATGGACCGAGTCGACGCTCAAGAGTCGCGAGTAGTAGTCGCTTGCCTCGTCAAGCCGATTGAGGTGCGCGTACCCGTGTGCAAGGCGCAGCAGAAGCTCCGGCTGTTCGCCGCGTTTGCGCAGGGCCACCTGATATTCCGCGATCGCAGCCTCAGCGCGTCCGGCTCCGAGCAGGCGATCGCCCCACGCGAGGTGGTCGCGCACATCTCCCCGGCATCCTGCAACGAAGAACAGACTCAGGAAGGCTACTGCGATGAAATGGCCTGACGCTCTCAGCCGTTCCCCCCCTCGCCCACGCTCTTGGTGGACGAGCGGTAGTGGACAAGGCCGAGCGTGACTCTCGCCTCCACGTACTCCGGGTTCTCCGAGAGCACGCCGTCCAGCTCCTCCCTGGCTTTCCTCAAATCGCCCCGCTCCATGAGCGCCCGGGCCAACTTCGTCCTGATATCGAGGAAATCCGGCCTGAGGTACGCGGCCCGGCGATACTGGTCCACAGCCTCCAGGTAAGAGCCGAGGTCCGCGTAAAGGTCGCCAAGCTCCATATGTAGGTTCGCCAGACGCGCCGAAACCGACCTGGCGTAGGGTCGGCCAATGGAATGATCCGCGTCCCAAGCCATCCGGAAGGCTTCACGAGCTTCCTCGTATCGCCCCAAGTCGTTCAGCGTAATCGCCCGGTTGAGGTACGCTTCCACGTACGACGGGTTGACCGAGAGCGCGCGGTCGAATTGCTCCAGAGCCGACTCGGGTTGGCCAGACAACCCAAGCGCCAAACCCAGCAAGTGTCGAACGTCTGCGTAGCCCGGCTCTCGTTCAGACGCATCCCGCAGCGCCGAGATTGCGCCCACGTAGTCGTTCTGTGCCAGGCACTCCTTACCCTTGGCGATCAACTGATCTGTATTCATTGTGCCAGGAACCTAGGCGGTCTCGGTCTCTTCTGCAAGCGAGCCGGGCCGCTTCCTACGCCGGACGATGCGCCGCCATATCCCGTACTTCAATATGCAACGCAGGGCAGATATTCCGTCTCGCCAGCTTATCTTCTTGCCTTCCGCATAGGTCCGCCCGGCGTAGGATATCCCCACCTCGTAGATTCTCCAACCGCCGAGCGCCAGCTTGGCCGTTATCTCCGGTTCCATACCGAACCGGTCCTCCTCGATGTCGATCGCCTGCAGAACCGGACGCCGAAACATCTTGTAGCACGTCTCCATGTCGGTGAGGTTCAGATTGGTCACCATGTTCGACATGAGAGTGAGGAACTTGTTTCCGACGTAGTGCCAGAAGTAAAGAACCCTGTGCGGCCCCTCTCCGGCGAACCGAGATCCGTATACTGCGTCGGCTTTGCCCGCGGAGATAGGCTCCAAGAGGCGCGGGTACTCCGCCGGGTCATACTCCAGGTCCGCGTCCTGGATGATGGCGGCATCGCCGGTGGCCTTCGCGACGCCCGCCCGTATTGCCGCTCCCTTGCCCTGGTTCTTCGGCTGGAGAACCAGCTGGTCTGTCTCGCCCCGCTCGAGAAGCTGCTGAGCAATTTCACGCGTACCGTCCACGGAACAGTCGTCGACGATAATGATCTCCTTCTCCAGCGAGACCGCTCGGACCCGCCGAACAACCTCTTCAAGCGTGTCCCGCTCGTTGTAGACGGGGATCACCACCGAAAGCCTCATAGCGGGCCCTTCACTACTAGGCGCTCAAGACGCCAGCGAAGTACTCCAGCGTTCGTCTCAGGCCTTCCCGGAGATCCACCCTGGGCTCCCATCCCAACAGCTCTTTCGCCTGCGAGATATCCGGCTGTCTCACCTTCGGATCGTCCTCGGGCAGAGGTTTCGCTTCGATGCCAGCCGCGCTGCCGGTCATCTCAACGACCAGATCGGCGAGCTGCCTAACGGTGAACTCAGTCGGATTGCCGATGTTCACCGGATCGGCGTGGTCGGAGTTGAAGAGCCGATAGATGCCGTCGATAAGGTCGCTGACGTAGCAGAACGAGCGAGTCTGCGAACCATCTCCGTAAATGGTCAGCGGATTGTTGCAGAGCGCCTGCACACAGAAATTCGAAACCACTCTTCCATCGCTCTTTCGCATCCGGGGCCCGTACGTGTTGAAGATCCGTACGATGCGTGTGTCCACTCCGTGGTAGCGATGATAGGCCATGGTCATGGCCTCCGCGAACCGCTTCGCCTCATCGTACACGCCGCGAGGCCCGACCGGATTGACATGGCCCCAATAGGATTCAGGCTGTGGATGGACTGCCGGGTCCCCGTAGACTTCCGATGTCGACGCGAGCAAGAAGCGGGCTTTCTTGTCCTTAGCCAAGCCGAGCGCTTTGTGCGTGCCCAACGAGCCCACTTTGAGCGTCTGAATGGGCAACTGAAGATAGTCTACAGGGCTGGCAGGAGAGGCGAAATGGAACACGCCATCGAGATCCCCAGCCAGATAGATGAAGTCCGTAACGTCGTGCTTGTAGAATGTGAAGCGGTCATTCGAGAGAAGATGGCCGATGTTGTCTGGCGAGCCGGTTATGAAGTTGTCCAGGCCGACCACCTCGTGTCCTTCGGCCAGCAGCCGGTCGGAGAGGTGCGATCCAAGAAAGCCGGCGGCGCCTGTGACGAGTATCCTCACTTGTTCGCCTCCCGTCCGAGCGGATAGTAAACGAACTGCAACTCTTTCATCTCATCGAGCTTGTACAAATTGCGGGCGTCGAAGACAACGGGAGTTCTCATCGTCGACTTGATACGTTCGAAGTCCGGCCGACGGTATTCCAGCCAATCCGTCATGACCACCAAGGCGTCGGCGCCTTCAACTGCATCGTATTCCCGTTCACTGTAAACGATCCGGTCGCCGAATGTCCAGCGCGCTGTGCCCAACGCAGCCGGGTCGTGACCACGAACCGTGGCGCCGCGTTGTAGGAGCCCTTCGATAAGGACCGTCGCAGGCGACTCCCGCATGTCGTCGGTTCCAGGCTTGAAGGCCAATCCCCACACGGCGATGATCTTGTCACTCAGGTCGTGACCGAAGTGTTTGTCGACCTTCTCGAGGAAGAGCTTCTTCTGCGCCTCGTTCACGTCCTCTACCGCACGCAAGACTTTGAACTCGTAGCCGAGCTCCTGGGCCGTCTTGATCAGTGCCTTAACATCCTTCGGGAAACACGACCCTCCGTAACCCGGGCCGGGAAAGAGGAATTTCGGCCCGATGCGTTGATCGGAGCCAACCCCATGCCGGACCAGCGACACGTCGGCGCCCGTGAGCTCGCACAGCCGGGCTACTTCATTCATCAGGCTTATGCGCGTCGCGAGCATCGCATTGGCCACATACTTGGTGAGCTCGGCTGACGCGATGTCCATGAAGATGATCGGATTGCCCGTGCGCACGAATGGCTCGTACAGGTCGGCCATCACCTTTTGGGACTTGGCAGACGCCACACCTACGACCAAACGATCGGGGCGCATGAAGTCGTCCACCGCAGCGCCCTCTTTGAGGAACTCGGGGTTGGAGCATACGTGTACGGGGTGATCCGTCCGGCGCTCTATCGCCTCGCGGACGAGTTTGGCCGTCCCGACCGGGACCGTACTCTTTGTCACTACCACCTTCTCGCTGTCCATGCTATCGCCGATCACCTCGGCGACGTCAAGAACGTGGCGTAGGTCCGCGGAGCCGTCCTCATCGGGCGGCGTGCCTACGGCGATGAAAATGACCTCGGATTCCTTCGCTACCTGCGGAATGTCCGTCGTAAACCGCAATCGGCCGGCCGCGACATTCCTCTCGACGAGGGGTTCGAGGCCCGGCTCGTAGATCGGGATCTTGCCATCATTCAGCGCACCTACTTTCGCGGCATCGACATCTCCACAAACGACGTCGTTGCCGGTCTCAGCGAGGCAGGCACCCGCAACTAGCCCAACGTATCCTGTTCCAATCACCCCGACACGCATGAATGTCTCCTAGTCTGTTCTTGCAATTTGCTCAAGAGCGCGGTCCGCTTCGAGCCGCAGG
>JBDHHL010000116.1:0-10882 GCA_039589375.1 Gemmatimonadota bacterium
ACCTATGAGTACGCGACCACCGGAAAACCAGAGCTCGCCCCCGCCCCGCCCCCCCGACAATCCAGCCCGTGCTTTGGAGGACCTCCGTTTCATCCGCGAGACCCTGACGCGCGCCAGCGCCTTCACCGCCGTGCCCGGCTGGGGCACCGCGATCATGGGGCTCACCGCGCTGCTCGCCGCGGCGCTGGCAGCACGGCAGCCTACCGACCTGGCCTGGCTGCTCACTTGGCTGGGCGAGGCCGTCCTCGCCCTTGCCATCGGGGTCGGGACGATGGTCCGCAAGGCTCGGGCAGTCAAAGCTCCACTGCTGCGTGGCGCCGGCGCGCGCTTCGTATTCGGCCTCTGCCCGCCCCTGATCGCCGGAGCAGTACTGACGGCCGTCCTCTACTCTGCCGGGCACGTCGAGGTCATACCCGGCACCTGGCTTCTATTGTACGGAACCGGGATCATGACCGGAGGAGCCTTCTCGGTGCGGGCGGTTCTGGTCATGGGACTGTGCTTCATGCTGACGGGCGTCCTGGCTCTGGCCGCTCCGGCCGCGTGGGGCGATGCACTCCTGGCCACCGGCTTCGGTGGTATCAACATCGTCTTCGGCGTCGTCATCGCCCGCCGATACGGCGGCTAGCCGCACCTGCTCCATGAGCGGAGAACGGACCAGAAATCGAGGAGTCCCTTCAGCACCGGGACGCGCTGCCGCCCGAGGCTCGTCCGCCGCTCCCGACCTGGACCGGGTAATTCACCAACGCGTGCGGCTGGGGATCGTGAGCGCTCTGGCCGTCAACGAATCGATGACCTTCAACGACCTCAAGGACCTGCTCGAGATCACCGATGGAAATCTGAGCGTGCACGCGCGGAAGCTGGAGGAAGCCGGCTACGTGACGTGCTCCAAGTCGTTCGTAGGCAGGGTACCGAAGACGCAGTACACGCTGACCGAGAGCGGCCGCCGCGCTCTAGAACGCTACCTCGACCACATGGAAGACCTCATCCGCCTGATGCGCGGTGACTAGAGGCAAGCAACGATGAACGACAGATCCAAGCTCCCGGCCTACATCTTCGGCGGCGGACTGCTGCTCGGAATCCTCGGAGACGTATTGCTGCGGGCCGGCCCGTGGGGAGCCAACTTGCCGCTCTGGATCCTGGCCTTGGTGGCGGCGGTGCTGTTCCTGGCGGCCCGCTACCGCGTCGAAGGGACGCCAACGTTGCCGTGGCCCGCGATCCTCGCCGTACTGTTCGCCTTCGGCTTCGCCTGGCGCGATGCTCCCGGCGTGAAGGCGTTCAACTTCGTCGCCATGATCGCCTGCTTCACCATCTGGGTTCTGCAGCTGGAGGGTGCGCGCGCCCGAACCTGGAGCGTTCTCGACTACGTGCGCGGGATAGCGAACTCCGCCGCGGCCGCGGCGGCCGGCGCTCTGTACCTGACGAAGAGAGACGTGCGCTTGGCCCCCGCGCCGCAGTCGACATGGCTCAGGTACGGCCGCGCGGCCGCGCTGGGACTGCTCATCTCATTTCCCTTGCTGGCCGTCTTCGGCGGCCTGCTGATGGCGGCGGACGCCGTGTTCGAGCAGATCGTGACGGATGTCTTCGACTTCGATATCGAGGAAGTGCTTTCCCACGGCGTGCTCACCGCCTTCTTCGCCTGGATGGTATGGGGCTTCCTGTTGCTGATGCTGAGAGTGAGGCGGCCGCAGCTGGGAGAACTGCATGTAGAGCGGCCAGCGCTCGGCGCCATAGAGGTCGCCCTGCCGCTCGTCCTCATCAATCTCCTGTTCCTCACGTTCGTAGTGGTGCAACTGCGCTATCTCTTTGGCGACGCGTCGCTGGTCGAGGAAACCGTCGGCCTCACGTATTCCGAGTATGCGCGGCGAGGCTTCTTCGAGCTCGTCATCGTCGTCGCGCTCGTACTCCCACTGCTACTGGCGGCGGAATGGGTGCTCGCCGAGGCGGATGAAAAGAGCAAGCTGACCTTTCGCCTGCTGGCCGGCGTGCAGGTGCTCCTTCTGTTCGTGATCATGATCTCCGCGGTGAAGCGGATGATGCTCTACCAGAGCGTCTACGGCTTGACCGAGCAGCGCTTCTACGCGACCGCGTTCATGGCCTGGCTGGCGATCGTGCTGGCTTGGTTCGCCGTCAGCGTGCTTCGCGGCCGGCGCGGCGCCTTCGCGACGGGAGCCGTGATCGCCGGACTGTTCGTGGTCGGAGCGGTCAATGTCGTGAGCCCCGACGCCTTCATAGCCGAGCTGAACACGACGCGTGCCTTCGAAGGTGAAGAGTTCGACGGGCTATACGCAGCATCGTTGAGCGGCGATGCCGTTCCGACCCTGGTCGCGGCGCTTCCGCGGCTGAATCCGGACGACCAGTGCGTCGTAGCGGCGCGTCTGCTGGACCGCTGGAACCCAACGTCGGAAACGGATTGGCGGACCTGGAACCTCGGGCGCGCCAGGGCCTGGCAGGCTGTTGAACGCTCAACGACGCAGTTGACGGAATGGGCGTGCGATCCGACACCGACGCCTGTCGAGGAGCCCGAGCCTAGCCCGGTCCTGGACAGCGTACCAGTGAGTGACGGACCTAGCCGCTAGCCGGTCGTACGATCCGCCGATCGTCGCAAGGCTATGAGCGGGACCACCAGCGGCAGCGCCGCGAAGAACATCGCGGCGACCCCGTAGCCTATGTACTCCCCCCCGGCCGTCTTGAGGAACGGCATCGCCAGGAGGATGGCGTCGATGGCGTAGTGGGCGACGAACATCGCCACGAGGCCGTACTTTATGAACACCCAGCCAAAGACAAGGCCCACGATCGTAAGTTCGATGCCGCGAATGTAGACGGGGTAGACCGGGTAGCTCGAGTGCGCGAAGGCCCAGATCATCGCCGGTATCAGCAACGCAGGAAATGTGTACTTCAGGTACCGCTTCAACAGCGAGACTCCAAACAGGCGATACATCACTTCCTCGCTAACGCTCGCCTGCGTCGCGATCAGCAACGGTACTAGCCACGGTAGGTACATGCTCAGCAGCTGGCTGTGCGGGCTGTCCGCCGGCAGCCAGACCCCCAGGTACCGCACGCCCACCAGGTAGAAGACCGTCAAGTAACCCAGGAACGCGAGCGCGATGGCGTAGCCCCGCAGCGTCTCGATCGCTGCCGCTCTGCTGAAGAAGCGGCCGCGTACCCATTCGCTGAGTACTCTCAGGCTCTCGGGGAAGCTCTCAGACGCCAGCGACTGGCCGGCCGCAGCAGTTACCCAGGTAGCCAGTCCAAGAACAACCCCCACCATGATCGCGGCTGCCAGGGCCATCGCGGCGAAGACGGGGAAACCGATTTCGGTCACGTACTGCGACTTCACCAGCGGGTAGCTGAGCAAGCCGGTGAGCAGAACGCTCACCGCCAACACCACGCCCAACACGAGCCCGGGGCGCCAGCGAATCTGATCCCGCTTGTACAGGACGATGGCCAGAACGAGAGCGAAGATGATGAATGCGAACGACAGCCCGAGGCTCAGAAGGCTCAGCAAGCCACCGATGGACGTCTCCTTATTGTGCTCTCGGCTAAACCTCTCGGGCACGTCGATGTACTGGCTGAACGACCCGATCTCGGAACCGTAGATTCCGACGGCGAGGCGCGTCGAACCCGTGCCCGCCTCCGGATCGTCGGGCCGCCACTCGATTTCCGAGTCGCTCTTCTCCCACGTGAACGAGTGATCGAGACGGTTGTCGCGCGTCTGAGTCGACTGGTCCTCCAGGCGCCACTCGGCCAAATCGATGTCCAGCCGATCGCGGACGAACGCCGCGGCAATCGCCAGAGCCGAGTCCTGCCTTATCGAGTCGCCCGCCGCCGCCTCTGGGATCGCGTGATGGAAGCGCAGTGGCCGCCCATCCGGCGTCAGCCGCAGGATGAACTCCTCCTTCTCGCCGGACCGGAACCAGCGGACCCGCCAGTTCCAGAGGGCTAACTGTTCCCGCGCGATTCGCGACGTCTCCTGCAGACCCAACACGCGTTGCAGGAAGACGGCGGCCTCGCCGTCCACCTCGAAAGTCAGCGCCGACTTAAAGGTGTCCGGGTCGATGCCGAGCTGCCGCACGTAGTCGTCTGCATGGGCGCGTATCTCGCTACGCGAGAGATCGAGATCTATGGCGGCGGCTGGGAAGGCAGAGTCGTAGAACGTGACAAACACGACCGCTCCCGCCGCAGCGCCCAGGGCGAGTAGAACGTTCATGAGTCGCATGGAAGCTCCTATTATCAGCGGGTCGGACCTCCGTACACTCGGACGCGCGGGAGAGCGTGTCAACCGCGGTGCAGTTCTGGAGCCTCGCAGGCAGTCTTGCGCGGGCGAATAGCGTTCGTAGGTTCGCGCCTACCCGCGTAAATAAGACTACACCCATCCCGGCGCTTCCCAAGCGCCGCCGTCCGGAGGTGCTGTATGGATCTCGGTATCGAAGGCAAAGTCGCAGCGGTTGGCGGTGGCAGCACCGGACTCGGCAAGGCCGTCGCCTGGGCGTTGGCTCGTGAAGGCGCGCGCGTGGCGATTTGTGCCCGCGATAAGGAACAGCTCGAGCACACCGGGCTCGCGCTGAACCGCGCTTCCGGCCGCGAGATCTTCACCTACCCGTGCGATCTGGCAACCGAATCCGGCCCCAACGAATTCGTCGAAGCTACGGTGAAGGAGTTCGGCAAGCTGGACGTACTTGTATGCAACGCCGGTGGACCGCCCGCGACGATCAGCTCGAAGACACCGTCGGATGCATGGAGCGAAGCGCTGGAGCTGAGCCTGCTGAGTACGATTCGCATGTCGCAGGCGGCGCTCCCCTACATGAGGCGCAACGGCTGGGGCCGGATAATCTGCATGACCTCCGTGTCGGTGAAGTCGCCGCTACCGGGCATGATCCTATCCAACACCTGTCGGCCGGGCGTGGTCGGCTACGCCAAGACCGTCGCAGAGGAGTTCGCCAGCAACGGCATCACGGTCAACGTGGTCTGCCCGGGCTACATGGTCACCGACCGAGTCTCGGAGCTGGCGGAGAAGCGCGCCCTGGAGTCGGGCAAGACGGTTGAAGAGGTAATGACAGGGCTCGTCGGCAACATCCCGGCAGGCCGCATGGGAGACCCGAAGGAGCTGGGCGACCTGGTCGCGTTTCTCGCCTCGGAATGCGCCGCCTACATCACCGGCACCACCATCCAGATCGACGGAGGTTATGTGCGCGGGCTGCTCTAACGTGCAGCCCCCTGCCAACCATCGCCTGCCGCAGACTGTCGAACCGGGTGTACGGCGCTCCCACAAATGACCGCGCGGCACGGCCCCAGGATGCCGGTCCCGGGCCGGCTTCGCCTGAAACAACGAAACTTGCCAAACGTAGTGTGGTTTAGCGCCCGAGGTGATGGGCCGGGAACTGGGACAGCCCGGCATCGGGCTAGGCAAGCGGTGCGAGAACTGGGGACAGCCCTTACCTCTAGACATAAACCGGCAATACGAGACGGAGCAGCAGCATGAAGCGACGGACCAAGGTGGCCCTCGGGTTGATCGTCGTCGTGGGTGTCGCCGGTGGTGCATTCGCCGCAGTGAAAAACGGCGACTCGAGCGATGACGGCGTAAAGACCGTCGACGTGGAGCGCGGCGACATCGTCGACAAAGCGCTGGCCGTGGGACGAATCGAGCCCGAGATCGAGGTCAGCGTCAAGTCGAAGATCTCAGGCGTAGTCAGTCGGGAGTTCGCCGATGTGGGTGATTTCGTGCGCTCCGGCGAATTGCTACTCGAGATCAAACCCAACCCGACGCCGCTCGAGCTGGTAGAGACGCGGCGCCAACTCGAGATCCGTGAGCTGGAGCTCGAGAATCAGCGCAAGGAACTGAGCCGACACCGCAGGCTTCTGGACCAGGGCCTCATCCCACAGGATCAGTTCGATTCGGCCGAACGTGCCTTCGGTGAAGCCGAGCTGAACGTGAAGCTGGCCAGCGAGCGCCTGGCCTTGCTCGAGGACGGTCGGGTCCAGATGTCCGACCAGAGGATCGAGGCGGTCGTCAAGTCTCCCATCGACGGCTTCATCCTCGAGAAGAACGTCGAGATCGGCGATCCTGTCACGCCCCTGAATCCCTATCAGGAGGGGACGGTGCTGATGACGATGGCGGAGATGAGCGCCCTCATCTTTCGGGGCACCGTAGACGAGATCGATGTCGGCAAGTTGAGCGAGGGGATGCCGGTGGAGATCAAGGTCGGCGCCCTTCCGGGCACAGAAGTGACCGGCGTACTGGCGAAGATCTCGCTCAAGGCGCGCACCGAAGACAACGCGACCGTATTCCCGATCGAGATAGAGTTGGATAAGACGGAAGGCGTCGTGCTGCGAGCGGGTTATTCGGCGAACGCCGACGTCATCATCAACCGGCGCGAAAGCGTGCTCATGATTCCAGAGCGCTTGGTCACGTTCGCGGGCGACACCGCCAAGGTGACCGTGCTACTTGGAAACGGCACAGAAGAGGAGCGCGTTATCGAGACCGGCCTCAGCGACGCAATCAACATCGAGGTCCTCGCCGGGCTCGACGAAGGCGAAAAGGTCGTCGAGCCGCCGCCTCGGGAGATAGAGTAGAAGGTCCGGCGCCGTGCGACTGTTCGGAAGCGTTAAGGACTTCTTTCACGACATCAGGACGCAGCGCCTCAGGACGTTCCTGACGATCATGGGGATCACCTGGGGGACCGTCGCCGTGATCGTGCTGTTGGCGTTCGGCGTCGGGATGGAACGGCAGACGCGAAAGCGCATGCACGGGCTGGGCGAGCGAATCGTCATCCTGTTCGGCAATCGCACGACGAAGTCATTCGCCGGTTTCCCCGAGGGTCGCTACATCCGCTTTCAGGAAGAGGACGTAGCGCTGCTCCAGAGCGAGATCCCCGAGATCGTCGAGATCAGCCCCGAGTACAGCACCTGGAGCGTCCCCGCACGTCGCGGGCGCAACAGCGCGAACCCCAACGTTACCGGCGTCTATCCTGTCTTCGGCGACATGCGGAACGTGATCGCCGACTGGGGCGGGCGTTTCATCTCGCAGGCCGACATGGACGAGCGCCGCCGCGTGGCGTTTCTAGGCAACGAGTTGGAGAAACTGCTCTTCGAGGACGAGGACGCCGTCGGCAAGCAAGTGTTCATCGGCGAGGTACCCTTTACGGTCGTCGGTGTGCTGAAGGAGAAACAGCAGAACTCCTCGTACAACTCCAGGGACCGGGACCGCGTCTTCATCCCGGCCAGCACGCACAGGGCGATTTTCGGACAGCGGTACATCCAGAACATCATCTATCGCACTAGCAGCCCCAGCGTAGTCAAAGCGGTGGAGCGGCGCGTCAACGAGGTGCTGGGCAACAAGTATCGCTACGATCCCACGGACGAAGACGCTATCTGGGAATGGGACACCAGCGAGTTCGAGGAAATCATCGACAAGATCTTCATCGGTATGAACACATTCCTCGGGGTCGTCGGCGCGTTCACGCTCACCGTCGGTGGCATCGGCGTGGCCAACATCATGTACATCGTCGTGAAAGAACGCACCAAGGAGATAGGCGTAAGACGATCCGTTGGGGCGCGCAAGCGCGATATCATGCTGCAGTTCCTGGGGCAGACGTTCGTCGTGGTCGGTGCCGGGGCCGTACTCGGCTTCGTGATCTCTCTGGGTCTGGTGAAGTTGGGACAGTTGATGCCACTGAAAGAGTACATCGGCGTGCCGACGATTTCGCCGATGGTCGCAGGCGCGACGATCCTGCTGCTGACGGCTGTCGCGTTGCTGGCCGGGTTCTTCCCTGCCCGCAAGGCCGCGAATCTGGATCCGGTAGAGTGCCTGAGGTATTAGCGCGAATGAAGGGTTTGACCAGCAAGGACAACTGATAAGCAACATGTGGCGAATACTGCTTGGCGAGTTCCTCGGTGACCTGAAGATGCAGAAGACCCGCGTCGTGCTCACGATGTTCGCGGTCATGTGGGGCACGATCGCAGTGGTGCTGCTGCTCGCGTTCGGTGAAGGGCTGCGGCACTCTATCGTCAAAGGCCTGCTCAACGCCGGCGAGCGTATTTTCATGGTCTACGGCGGCACCACCAGCAAGGAGTTCGAGGGTTTGCCCAAGGGGCGGCGCATCCGCCTAAGCGAGGAAGACCTCGAGTTGATCACTCGCTCGATCGACGAGATCGACCTGGTCAGCCCTTCCTACGGCCGCTGGGGCACTTCCCTCGAGGCCGGCGACAACAAGACCACCACCTTCATGGAGGGCGTGTACCCGGCTTTCCAAGACATGCGGCGCATGTACCCCCGGGCCGGGAGCCGCTTCATCAATCAGCGCGACCTGGACGACAAACGCAGAGTCCTGTTCCTCGGAAACGAGATCGCAGAAGAGCTCTTCGGCGAGGAAGATCCGATCGGAAAGACCGTCATGCTGGATGACCTGCCCTTCACCGTCGTAGGGGTCATGCAGAAGAAGTTCCAGGACAGCATGAACAACGGCCCCGATTCCGACAGGGCGATCATTCCCGCCTCCACATTCAAGACCGTCTACGGCTACCGCTACGTGAACCACCTGCTGTTGCGGCCTCGGGACCCCGGTCGCGCCGAGTTCGTCAAGGCCGAGCTGAACCGCGTCATGGGGGCACGCTACAAGTTCGACCCCGAGGACGACCGCGCCCTCCCGATGTGGGACTTCATCGAAGACGAGAAGATGAGCAATCAGATCGCGCTCGGCATCGAGATCTTCCTAGGCCTCGTCGGAGCGTTCACACTTCTCGTCGCCGGCGTCGGCGTCGCCAACATCATGTATGTGGTCGTCAAGGAACGAACCAAGGAGATCGGCATCAAGCTGTCCATCGGCGCCCGCAAGCGACACATCATGAGCCAGTTCATCTTCGAGTCGCTGGCGCTGACGCTGATCGGCGGCCTGGTCGGACTCGTGTTCTCCATCTCGCTGGTCCTGCTCGTGGACAGCCTGCCCGCCGACGACGGCGCCATGGTCTACCTGGCCAACCCGAAGCTCTCGTGGCCGATCGCGCTCTGCTGTGCCGGCATCCTCATCTCCATCGGCCTGGTCGCCGGCGTGCTGCCGGCGCGCCGCGCGGCGAAGGTCGATCCCGTAGAGTCGCTGCGCTACGAGTAGCCGGCGGGACGTCGGCCGAATCGACTATCTACTACATTCATAGCTGACAACGATGCCTTCGATCGCCACGCCCCGAGGCGGGGCTTTTCTCTACTTCGTCCCGCTCTCCTGCGCCGCCAGCCGTCCACAGGACAGCCTAGGTGCCGGGCGCGCGCGGTATGATTCCCACCATCCGCAACGGACCACCACTGCCACCGGCGATCTTCATAGGCAAGGCGATGACGTAGGCACCGGTCGCCGGCAAGCGGTCGAGGGCTGCCACGTTCTCGAACGCCGGGATATTCTCGGGGTAGAGAATCCGGTGGCTGTCGAACGTGGTGGACTGCCCGTAGTCGATGCTGGGGGTGTCGATCCCTAGCGCATCGATGCGCCGGTTCTCTACCAGCCAGCGAGCGGCCTCCGGGTGCAGACCCGGAAAGTGAAGCTCCGGTACCGCCTCCGGGCCGCTGAGCGCGGTCCCCAGAAAACGCTCCTTGTCAGGCCAACGGCTACCCCAGCCCGTGTGCAGGAGCAGAATCGCACCGTCGGGAATCGCGCCGTGCCGGCCTTCCCAAGCTTCTAGATCCGCGACGTTCACCTGGTAGTCGGCGTCGGCGGCTGCGGCCGCGCTCACATCTACCACAACGGCGGCGCCGACGAGCCGCTCGAGCGGGATCTGTTCCAGCGTCTGGCTGCCCTCGGAGAAGTGGATGGGAGCGTCCATGTGTGTGCCGCCGTGCTCGGCCAGGCAGAAGTTGTTTGCGGCGTAGTAATAACCGCCCTCAGCCATGCCGGCGGACACGACCTCGAGCTCGAAGGGCTGCGCCGTGGGCCAGAAGATAGTGCTCTCATCGTACGAGTAGCTCATGTCGATCCACTCGGCTCCTGCTCCCGAGAAAAGGGCCGCGAGGGTCGCGCTGTCATCGGTCCCGGGCTGGCCGCATCCGCCCAAACCCACCAAGGCAACGAGCAACAACCGTCCCATCCGCTTCATCTCGACCTCCTACACGCTTAGGTCATCACGATGGGTGCCATGCGATTGCTGTAAGTTAGCGCAACGATCGCCGTCACTGACAGTCTCCAGCGGAATCAACATCCTGCTTGACAGCCCATGTGCCGCCTCTCACTTTGCCACGGGCTATTCCTACCCCACCACGACGTTTCACCTTATCCGACCAGGTCGCCGGATCGCCTGGGTTTCAGCCGACCCGGCCGCGATGTCTGAACGGGGAGCATTCGACATGAAGAGACTGATCGCGACCGCAACTCCCGCCCTACTCGTGCTGATGCTGGCAAATGTCGGCCACGCGCAGCTTTCGGTCGGAGTACGCGGAGGGTTGAACTTTTCGAAGCTAACAGGCGACATCCGCACCGATTCCAGGACGGGCTTCATGGCCGCCGCTTTTGCCGGCATCGGGATCTCAGGAAACTGGGGTATCCAACCCGAGATCTCGTATGTGCAAAAAGGAGCGAAGATCGAGGGCATCGACCCGGGTACTGCGGAAACCCAGACCATCACCACAAAGCTCGACTACATCGAACTGCAGCTTCCGGTTGACGTGGATCTCCCCGTCGAGAACGAGAGCATCACCCCTCGCCTATACGCCGGCCCGACTATCGGGCTTGCGTTGAGCTGCAAAGTGGAGAGCGACACTTCGAACGACCCAGCGGTCGACTGCAAGGAAGACGTGAAGACCTACGACTTCGGGCTTGTTCTTGGCGTCGGCGTAGAGTTGGGATCGGGGCCAGGAGCCTTCATCGCCGATCTCCGATACCTTGTGGGCTTCGCCAACATCAAC